>JAYUJY010000116.1:0-26846 GCA_043764895.1 Synechococcales cyanobacterium
TAGGGTGTAATCGATCGAACTACTTTCCAAGGCAGCGAATACCTTTTTTCGCATGTCCAAATTATAGTTATCACCCCAATTGAGTTTTCGGTAGTCTACCGAGTAGTCAGAGGGAATCATCCGCCGAACGCCTTTGGCTGAGGCCGCTTCGATTAAGTTAATCTGACCTGTAACTACCATCTCTTCGTTGCCACTGATAGCAGAGACGATCGCCTCCACTCCTTCGCAAGCCTCAGACAGACTAGCAGGATTGAGTAAATCGCCTTCAACAAAGCTCACGCCCTTAGATTTTAGTTCGTCCAGTTTTGCTTGTTTGCTAGGGTTGCTACTGCCTCCATGACGGACGATCGCTCTCACCGCCATCGCATCTTTCGCGAGGATTGCTTTGGCAATTTTATAACCTAACATTCCAGTTATCCCAACCAGTAAAACAATTGGTTTCGTTGTCATAGCCTATATCTCCTATTCCATTAAGTCATTGCTTCACCCTATAAAGCTAAGTTGTTGCAGGACTAGGAATTTTACTAGCAGGCTGCCCATGTACCATCGTGTAGGCATATTCAACCCCCATCCCATAAGCTCCAGAATGCTCTTTCACTAAGTCCATTACCGCATTGTAGGTTTCCTTCCGCGCCCAGTCACGCTGATATTCCAGTAGGACTTGCTGCCAGGTCACTGGAACTGCTCCGGCTTGGATGATACGCTGCATTGCCATATCATGAGCCGCTTTGGACGTGCCACCACAGGCATCTTCAACAGCGTAGACTTCGTAACCTGCACCCATCGCTTGTAAGGCAGGAAAAGTGAGACAAACTTCTGTCCAGAGCGCCGCGATCACCAACTTCTTACGACCAATGCGTTCAACTTCAGCCACAAAATTGACATCTTCCCAGGCGTTCATACTACTGCGTTCAATTGGAATTTGACCTGGGAATAAATCGAGGAGTTGGGGCCACATATTACCACTAAAACTTTTGGTTTCAACGGTGGTCAAAATCACTGGCACATTAAATATCTTGGCGGCTTTCGCTAGTCCAACCGTGTTGTTAAGGAGAGTTTGACGATCGATGTTGGCAACACCAAAGGACATTTGGGGCTGATGATCGATGAAAATAATGGTGCAGTTGTCAGGCGTAAGTAAATCGTGGTGGCTCATGGTGTATCCTTATTTACGTTTTTGTTTTTGAAACTTTTTTCATAGGAAACTTCTCAACAATTCACATCAAAGTGAAGTTGATCAGTTAGGCGAGATCGAATAACAAAATTTCAGCGGTGGATTCAGCAGTCAGTTCTAGCAATTCTGGGCTGTTAATTTGTACGCCATCACCTTCCTGCAATGATTCACCATTGAGTTTCACCATACCTCTGGCAACTTGAATCCATGTAAAACGATTGGGTGGTGTTTCAAATTCAATCCGATCGCCTGTTGATAGCACTGAAACATAAAGGCTGATGTCTTGATGAATGACAACTGAACCTTCTCGCCCATCTTTGGAAGCAACGAGCCGTAGTTTGCCCTGCTTTTCTGCTAAGGGAAAATTGCGTTGGTCATAGCGAGGTTCAATGTTTTGTCGATCGGGTAGCATCCAAATTTGCAGAAAATGAACGGGTTCGGACTCAGAATTATTGAATTCACTGTGTTGAATCCCCGTCCCTGCACTCATGATTTGGACATCGCCTGGGCGAATCACAGAGCCAGTTCCCAAGCTATCTTTATGAGCCAATTCTCCCTTTAACACATAGGTGAGAATTTCCATGTCACGATGTCCGTGAGTGCCAAACCCAGCACCTGGAGTAACTCGATCGTCGTTGATCACCCGCAGCGATCGAAATCCCATGCGACCGGGATCTTGAAAGTTGCCAAAAGAAAACGTGTGGTGACTATCCAGCCAGCCAATTTTAGTATGCCCTCGGAGATTGCGATCGTGAATTGTGTGTACGGTAGTGGTAATCATCTCATCGCCTCTTGGAGTAGTGAACTTGTTTAGATTAAGACTGAATACATTTCAATGAATTTGCTGCTCCTCCATCGCCCGTTTTACCCCCTCGTCTTCGCGCCAATGGTGATAGAAGCGATCGAGATTGGGATAATTGACCAAGCCATTCGGTAAACTATTGCCCCAACGAATCATTGCAAACGCATAGGCATCGGCGATCGTGCGGCGATTTCCTACTACATAATCTTTACCCTCTAAATGTCGATCTAAATGCTGGTACACGCGATCGATAAGTTTATAGGAGGCTTCCTTGATGGATTGCTTAATAACATCACTGCTATCGGTCGAGTAGCGAGCTGTCATAAAAAATGGAAAGAAAGCGGGATGTACGTCGCCCGTGAGAAAAGCTATCCAGCGATCGAGTTCATACCCATCCTGCAATGTGCCATCATCGCCCAGCTTCGCCGCTGGATATTTCCGTGCTAAATATTTGAGTAAGGCACTCGCTTGATTCATCACACCACTCTCGCCGTCAATCATGGCAGGAACTTGCCCCAACGGATTGAGCTTGAGATACTCTGGATCGCGCTGCTTCACTTTTTGAAGATCGTAGGGTTCGCCAATCCATTCCAAGACAATGTGAGGGGCGAGGGCACAGGTTCCGGGAGCGTAGAATAGTTTAATCATGGTTTGTATAACTTTAGCGTTGTAAAACTTTAATCGCGATATTTGGAAAGGTTTAGCTGACGGCAGCTAGCTGTACTTACACCGTTGCGAAGGTCTCTAAGGGGTCAACGCAGAATTGGCAAAGCCCATACGGTGGGGATCGAAGTACTCGCCAAATGCTAGTGGAATCTGACATAAAAAATGCTCCTTAAAACCGAGTAAGTAAAGGTAATAAAACTCTCTGCTAGTTACCATAAGTTATTGAGTTATAATAGTAAAGTAGGCACTTTAAAGTAACTAGGTACGATTGGAGAAGCTAATGGAAAAAACGATTGAACTATCGAGTCAATGCCCTTTATCTCCTCTATTTGCTATGCTGTCTGGCCCGTGGACATTGCATATTGTTTGGGTACTCAATACTTTTGGACCTACTCGTTTTGGTGCGCTCAAACGTCAGTTAGAAGGAGTTTCATCGAAGGTGTTGACCGATCGGTTGCGGATGCTGGAGAAGCAAGGATTGATTTACCGCGATTACAATCCCACCATTCCCCCAGAAGTTACTTATGGATTAACCGAGCGGGGTCAGGATTTACATATTTTACTAGATAGTCTTAATGCGCTCGGTCAAAAATGGTATGGAAATCCTAGTCATGAAAATTTGAAAGCCAGTGACTAGTCAAATAGACTAGAATTGTATCTATCTTTAGAGCAAGATTGTGCGGATATCTAAAAGTATCTCCCGATCGAAAACGGATTGAAATTTTAAGTCAGGGCAACCGCTAAGGCAGTTAAGACCTAATCTTTAGATAATAATGTAGCTGAAGGCGATCGACTGGAGTTTAATAGTCAATTCATCGAGGTACCTTCATGATATTTTTGTTTTTCTTAGGCTTGTTTAAAATTGTCAAATTGCTTTCACCATTCATCTCAGCATATTGACACAATCGATCGCATTAGCTCTCTACCATTTGGCTGATTTGATCGTCTACCATTTGGTTAATCTGGTTGCAGTCAAATGACGTTTAGGTTCAACACCTTGACAAGAATTGCTTACGGAGAGATTCCGCTGCGAGTTGAATACAAGCTAACTTTGGGCAACGCTTCATATCAACCTTGGATGCAGTTGCGGAATTACAGCATGAGATGGATACCGAGTACCAGCAGCATAACAAGGCATTAGAGCCGAACGACGAAAAAAGAGTCGATTGAATGCTATTCAAAACTAGCTTAAATATCCTGACAAAGCTGTTGCGGCAATTGTTGAATCACGCGCTGAAACGGCGCACAATCTCTCAATGCACGCGAAACGATTAACGCACCCTGAATCGCAATAATCGCATCTTCACCACGTTGCTGGGCCAGGTTTGATTCAACTCCCGCCCTGACGAGAACCTGCGCGATCGCCCCAATCCACCGGGACAACGCGCTCTGAATTTCACCATGAAATAAAAGATCACTCGCGTCCTCCATTGCCAAAACAGCCCACAGGCAGGGATTTTGGCCCGCATTGAAAAAGCGATTCGTTTCCTCACCCATTGCCTGGAAAATGTCGATCGGCGATCGCGATCCATCCATCACCAGAATCGGCAAAATCTGAGTCTCTAGCCACTGATTCACATCAGCGAGTGCAACCGCCGCCATCTCTGCCTTGCCACCGGGAAAGTGATGATAGAGACTGGCCTTTCCTAATCCAGTGGCCTGGGCAATTTTTGCGAGTGTCACTCCTTCATACCCAAACTGTCGAAACAACTTGAGCAGAATTGGAACATAGACTTGTTTAGACATACAGGTGGCTGAAGCCAAAAATTACAGGACTTGATTGACATTATACCGAACGATCGGTACAGTTACAACAGACCGATCGTTCGGTACGTTCTTAAGGAGAAATGCAATGATTAAACTTTATGGTCATGAAATCTCTGGCAATAGCTACAAAGCCCGGTTGATGCTGTCGTTACTCAATTTAGACTTTGAATGGGTCAACGTTGATCTCATGACAGGGGCACATAAATCCCCGGAATACCTCGCGATGAATCCCTTTGGTCAAGTTCCACTGCTCGTCGATGGGACAATCCAACTGGCTGATGCTCAGGCGATTTTGGTCTATCTAGCACGGCAATATGGCGGTGAGTCCTGGCTACCGATCGCATCCTTACCCATGGCTCAAGTTGTTCGGTGGCTGTCCACGGCAGCGGGTGAAGTCCGGCAAGGTCCAGAACACGCAAGGCTCTATCACCTCTTTGGGTCCAGTACTCATATCAACATCGATCGGGCGACTCAAAAAGCTGAATTTATTTTGAATCAACTTGAGCAGCATTTTAATCAACGCACTTGGTTAGAATTTGAGCACCCCACGATCGCCGATATAGCGGTTTTCCCTTATGTCGCTTTGGCCCGCGATGGCAAGATTAACCTGGATGCTTATCCCCAAAGTATTACAGTGGATCAATAGAGTGAAGCAACTGCCCGGTTACATTCCCATAGCCGGGATTTAGCCATGGATTCACCCTTTCATCTAGGTGAGCAAGCCATCCAATCTCAATTGGGTGTGCAGGACCGAATTGAGTCACAGGGTCGCCGAATCATTCGGGATTATTTGCTTGATGAGCATCTGCAATTCTTCACCCAACTATCTTATTTACTCGTCGGTACCGTGGATGCAGCGGGTTGTCCTTGGGCCTCGATCGTCGTGGGACCAGCGGGGTTTCTCACGTCTCCAGATGCTTATACCTTACAGATCAGGGCGCAACCTCTGCTAGGTGATCCATTGGGCCGTAGTCTGAGTAACGGTATTGATATTGGTTTGCTCGGCATTGATCTACAGACCCGTCGTCGCAATCGTCTGAATGGCGTTGTCACAAGCATGAGTCTCGATCGCTTTGAAGTCGCCGTCCGTCAAAGTTTTGGTAATTGCCCAAAATACATTCAATCGCGAAGGGTCGAATTCTGTGATCCATCGCTAATCGTACCTAAATCTATTAAGCCGATCGCCGCATTCGGTGCCTCTGAACAAGCTCTGATTGCGTCGGCTGACACCTGTTTTATTGCCACAGCCTATCAAGTTGCATCTGCGGGAAATGCGCGGGGAGTTGATGTTTCCCATCGTGGCGGTAAACCAGGTTTTGTGCGGATTGATGACGAGCGTACTTTGACCCTCCCAGACTTTTCGGGCAATTTGTACTTCAATACTTTTGGCAATCTTGCGCTGAATCCACTTGCTGGACTATTGTTTATCAATTTTAGCCAGGGTGATGTGCTTTATCTCACGGGCCGCGCCGAGGTAATTTGGGAAGGGCCTGAAGTGATGGCTTACGTTGGGGCAGAACGATTATTGCGCTTCCATCTCGACCGGGGCTATAGAGTTGAGAAGAGTTTGCCTTTATGTTGGTCGGAACCCATCTTTTCACCCTATCTCGATCGAATGGGATAGGGGTAGAACATACATTTCAATCATTTTAGGAGAACCTCATGGAAACCAAATCACCCCTTCCACCGTTTACGCTCGAAACCGCCATCGCCAAAGTCCAAGCCGCAGAAAATGCCTGGAATACCCGTGATCCCGATCGGGTTGCTATGGCCTACACCGAAGATTCGGAATGGCGCAATCGATCGGAGTTTGTCACGGGTCGTACGGCCATCAGAGCGTTTCTCACTCGCAAATGGGCTAAAGAACAGGATTACCGTCTTCGTAAAGAACTCTGGTGTTTCATGGATAACCGGATTGCAGTGCGATTTGAATATGAATGGCACGATGCATCGGGCGATTGGCATCGGTCTTATGGGAATGAGAATTGGGAATTTGCCCCGAATGGTTTGATGATGAAACGGTTTGCCAATATTAATGATGCGCCGATCGAGGAATGCGACCGGAAGTTTCGCTGGGACCGTAGTTAACGATCGACCTAACGCCGTGATTCCCAATAGCCGATCGCTAGCCCTACCCTGCACCCCATAATAACCAAGCTGCCGCTAATAACAACTGCCCTGGCTCAACCAGACCATACCAATGTTGGAACCAAGTCAATCCCACTCCATCTAACAACACCGCCGCGATCGTCATCACTGCCGTTGCTGTTAAGAGGTTGTCGCCCTTAATGTTTCCGATCGTTGCCCCAAGTTTGACGAGTCCCCACGAGAGCGGAATCGATGCGATAAACCAACCCAGTAACCAAGGATTGCCATTAACGAACAAATGCTCACCCAAAAACCGGATAAACAGCACACCTTCAAACCAAAACATCGCGCCGAGACCCACGAACAGAGCAAGGTTAATCGGCTTCTCGTTTTTCATCGTATTCATAATATCTTCTCTCTGAAATAGTGTTACTGTAATAGTCATTACGTTAATTGCTGTAGTAGCTATTACAATAACTGTCAACCCATGAGTCGTCCCCTTGAACCGGAGAAGAAGCAAGCACTGTTAGAGCAATGTCTCGAAGCCGCAATAGTATCAGGCGTTATTGATCTCAGCATCAATACGATCGCTAAGAATATTGGTACAAGTGGACGGATGCTGGTTTATCACTTTGGGTCCAAGCAAGAACTAGAGTGCCAACTCATTACGCTGTTAGAGATTCGCTTACGTGAAAAACTCTGGTCATTTCAAACGGTATCCCTAGAGGTGGGTAGCAATCTAGCGGTACCCTTGCTAGAAATGTGGCGGCATTTGACTTCATCTGAGATGAATGGCTTGCTGAAACTGACGATGGCACTCAATCAACGGGCTATCCAAGGCGATGTTGAAACGCAACGTTTCTTAGAATATGAGAATCAGCAATGGGTCAATGCTTTAACGCTTCTAACTAACGATGAAACGATCGCTTTAACACTATTGCACTTATTTCAGGGAGCCATTCTCGACTTTTTAACGACAGGTAATGCAGAACGGGGAGGACAAAGCATTAAGCGGTTTGCGGAAACGCTACGATAGTCTAAAAATGAGGATTTGTAGGGAATAGTGATTAACTTGATCAAATTTCAAATGATACAGTCTCATTAAATTAATAATCCGGACAGTTTTAAAATGCGGTTTTAGACTCACATTCTACTGTTACTCATCAAGCCCTGTCCGAATTGTTCAACCATGGGTTATGCGTTCAGTTGATACAGTGAAGGGCTGGATTGGACCCGGACGATGACTTTACGAATGGCACAGTGGCCAAGAGAAACGCCAATGCGTTGACGAGTCTTAGCTTGGATAGAAGGGTCGATCGAACCGTAAAGTTCATTAATAACGTTATCAATAGAGAAAATGCGACCGCTATCTTTTTTGAAAACTTTGGGAATCGCTTCAGGAAGGTCCATATCCTTAAATTCAGACTTTAAGGGAGGAGTATCGACGGGAGCTGATTTAACTTTAGGCTGTTTGGGTGTCTTGGGAGTTTTAGTTTTAGCGGTTTTAGATGCTTTTGTTTTCTTACTGACTTTCTCTGGCCGATCGATCGCAGTAACTTCAGGTTCTTCTTCGATCGTCTTCTTTTGTTTGCCCTTAGTCGATGGTGTTACATCAGGTGCTTTAGTGGCATTTCCAAGGAGGGCGTTGATGTGAGCGAGATTGGCATCGATCGTCGCAGTGGCTTGCTCTACAGCAGCTTGGACAATGGCATCGCGTTCAGAGGAAAGACGATCGCACTGTTGTTCAAGTTGAAGTCTGAAATCGGGGGTGAGAACGTTGAATTCCATAGTGATTGATTGATTTAGGGTATTGAATAGAAGTATATCGGTGAAATGAGAGTTTGCATCATATGAATTAGGGGAGTAGAGCGATTTGGATTAGAGCTTGTGTGACTGTCTTGTACTACAAAAGGGGTTTATGTAGGACAAGACGGAGAGCTTCTGAGAAAGGCCGATCGGCTTTAAATGCTTATAGATTAACGAATTAGAGCGATCGGATGCCGTGTCACAAGATCGGGATTTATCAGTCTAATCATTTTGAGAGTTCAAAAAAATAGACCCGATCGTAAAGTCGATCGGGTCCAGGTCTAGCTAGAGTTCATCCTGATCAAAGCCGTCACCAGGGTTATCGTCCTTCCAATCGATGATCTTGAAGTCTTCGACGATGAGAACGGGGTCATTTATTTTGACAGTGCCTTCCTGATCGCCGAGGACGATCGCTTTTTCGTATTGGCGGAAGTCCATGCGACCGTTGACGAGAACGCGATTGCCCTTACCAAGGTATCTTTCGATCGCTTTTCCCCGACCGTTCCAAGCTTCACAGCGAAACCAGGTGACTTTCTCTACTTTGTCTCCGGTTTTTGATTTGTAGCTTTCGTCTACGGCGACGTCGAAATGAGTGACGGTGGTTTCGGTGCGAGTGTCTCGGGTGATGGGGGCATTGCCGAGACGACCGAGGATGGTGATTTGATTTAGTCCAGCGCTCATGATGAATCTCCTTCAGTAGTGAGGTTTAAGGTTCTGAAGGTTCCTATTTCATCAAGGCGTTAGCCCGAATTGGGTCATATTCTAAACTCATATAGCCACTCCGACTCCCATGAGGTACAAGTAGAAATTTGAAACCTCTGCACAGAGAGACTTTCAGGAAGACCCCTCGTGCTTCACGCGATAGGGAATGGCTATACTATTGAGAAACAACTTGGCTTAGATTTCTCAGCGGTGGAAGATCGAGAACAGCCTTTTGAAAGGTTTCTGTTTCCTCGAATATGTCCCGTAAACTGAGTAAATGCAGTTGATATCGCTGGTGAAGCTGCGGGTCTTTTGCCAGTCGTTGAGCAAAGCCTGCGGTGTATCCGGCCCCTGCGATCATCACGCCAATCTGAGCTTGATGGAGACCTAAATTACCGTAGAATTCGGCTGCTCTAGATGCATCTAACCGATCGCGCTCTAGCTTCGACTGAAAATAGATTCGTTTTCCCTCAATTTCGCCTGAACCATCACAACCGCCATCGCTTCCGATATCGCCTGGTTTCAACCCTAGATATTGTGCGAACCGTCGTCCCAGTTCACCTTTTAAGGTGGCATCGGCATAGAGAATGCCATTCACCAGTGCTTCGGTTGCCAGGAAATCAGTCATGAATCGGGATCTCCGGTGCAATGAGCCGATCGTACAACAGGTTAATGCCTATGATGGCGCAGCCACTGACGCATTGGCTCATGCCTAGCCGTTCTAGCTTACTTTTGGTTTCGAGTGAAAGGCTGATCTGCACTGGAAAGGTACCGGGCATGGGCATCAGGGTTTGTAATTCAGCCGAGGTCTTATGGGTTTCGACTGCGTAGGCGTAGGTGTAGTTAATCGCCGATTCAATGAGAGTCCGAATGGAAAGTGACATGCTACTCGATAAGCGTTTCAACTTTTGTTTGGTGAGTTCATCCAATTCTAGGGTCAGCTCTTCGATTGGACTGAGCGCATTGATAGAGTCTAAGCCAAGTTCGATCGCGGATTGGCCTAAGGGGTCTAGGGCGTGAAATGGAACGTTAGCCATCGATCGGGTTCCTCCTAAAGGGTGAGTAAATCTGAGAAATAATCCAACAAATGCTCATAGCCAGGATATTGCCAAATGTACTGTCGGTCTTGGTAGAGGGCAAGCTGCATGAGGTCCTGTAAATTGGGCATTGAGGGGGCAAGCCTCCAGTTGAGATTTTGTAAATTGGTCTGCTGTAGGACGGCTTGAACATCCTCAATGGGTACACCTAAGGGAACGATGATAGTCTTGGGTGAATGCCCAGTTTTCTCGGCAAGCTGCGCAATGACATTGAGGGTTCTAGATAAATTCCGAAGCGCCTTGATTTTCTGAGATGTGTTGACAGGAACCAATACAATATCAGGTTGACTCCCGAAAATCATTTCTACTGAATGCTGCAAGGCACTATCCATATCTAAAATAACATGGTCATATTGTTCCGGCTTAACCATGCGGCGAATCGGCTCTCGCTTACGATTTCAGATGACTGAAATATCATCACCTAAAAAGATATCTTTATTTTGCGTAGGGAGTGAGTTGCTGTAAAACTGCCAGGAATCTGCCTGGTCGTCACAGTCAATCAGCAAAATTCGGCTGAGTCTGGTCTGGAGACTTCCGGCCATGTGGAGCGCTAAAGTGGTTTTACCAACTCCTCCATCATTATGGGTGCATAGAACAATCATACTGATTAACTAACCTTTAACCGTCATCGCCCTATCCTAGCTGAAATTGCCATCTTGTCGTCGATTCGACCGCTGACCGTCAGAGCTTCATTCTAAGCGATCGCAATATTACGATAAGTTGCTGCTGGATGCTCATAACTGTTATTTGGTAAGGAAGATCTCAATTTTGGACAAAATCTATTTCTGGATTAGTACGCTGCTTCAATCTTCTCCTTCTTTGACTATTCTCTGTTTGCAGTTATTTTGACTTGCTTCTTGTGGAGGAATGGTAAAAAGGTACTAAGGATGCGTTATGGGCGATCGGAATCTGCGGAGAATCGATCGAGATTTCGGCTTTTTGTTCGTAAAAAATGTATCTTATATAAGGCTTGAGGTACGGAGAAGACCCCATCGCCTAAAGCCAAATGTTTTGATTGCCTTATTTTGGTCTAGAAGTGCATGGCTGCTCTGTCAATTCAGCAAAGGCTCAATAGCTTACCCGAAGTGCTTCAAGATCCGAGGCTCTTGGGGAATCGTGGGATAGGAAATGAGATCGGCTATTACATTTTTGATTACGAACCGTGTCATGAGCCGATCGTACAGAAGCATCTGCCCAAGTTAATTCAGCAACTGGAAGGGGGAATTAATCCGCTCAAGGTTTGTGAAGTAAATTTGTACCAGACCATGTTGGACCTGCTGAGGAGCCGGAATGTCTTGGATAAGGCGTTTCAAATGGAAGCAGCCAAGGGGAGCGCGACGCTGACTAAAAGTATCAAGCCGATGGTGAGACCGGAGGTGATTACTGACTACATCCAGTCCATCATTACAGGTGCAGAGAGCCTGATCTTGATTACAGGTGTGGGGGCGAGCTGGCCCTTGCTGCGATCGCATACGATCCTGAATAACTTGCATCCGGTGCTTGACAAGATTCCTGTGGTTTTATTTTTTCCTGGAGCGTATGATGGGCATGAGTTACGCCTGTTCGATGTGCTCAAAGATGATAACTATTATCGTGCCTTTCCTCTTATCCCCCGGCAGGACCGTCCGTTATGAAAATTGCTGACCTATTTGATAAAGATATTCGACGTGAGATCAATGGTGTGATCAAGGTGGCGCAGCAGGATGAAGCCAACCTGGAGCAGGAATTGAGTGAGTATGTGGTGACACGGGAGCTAGACAAGCACTTCCATCACTTTTTTGAGCGCTATACGACGGCATTGGATCAGCCAACCGATAAGATGGGGGTCTGGGTTTCTGGGTTCTTTGGGTCGGGTAAGTCGCATTTCCTGAAGATTTTGTCTTACTTACTGGAGAACCGACAAGTTAAGGGCATGAATGCGGTTGATTATTTTGATGAAAGCCGGATAAATGACCCGATGTTGCGTGGGAATATCAGTCGATCGGCAAAAATCTCGGCGGATGTGATTTTGTTTAACATTGACTCGAAGGCGGATTCGACGAGCAAAAATCAGAAGGATGCGATCGTCAAGGTGTTTCAGAAGGTATTTGATGAGCATTTAGGATATTTTGGAACGGTTCCTGCGACGGCGGAGTTTGAGCGGACGCTGGATGGGCGCGGCCAGTACGAGGCGTTTAAGCAGGCGTTTGAGGCGGCAAGTGGGGATGCTTGGGTCGCTTGTCGGGATGCTTGGCCATTTCATCAGGATGGTATTGTGCAAGCCTTGCAGTCCAGTGCGGGGATGAGCGCTGAGGCGGCGAATAAGTTGGTGGAGAACCACGATCGGGACTATAGCCTGAGTCCTGAGAAGTTTGCGCAAAGGGTGAAAGCCTATGTGGATAGCAAGGGGCCACAGCATCATGTTTTGTTCATGGTGGATGAGGTGGGGCAGTACATTGGCGATAGTACGGCGCTGATGCTCAATCTTCAGACTGTGGTGGAAGATCTGGGGACGCATTGTCACGGTAAGGCTTGGGTGATTGTCACTTCGCAGGAAGCGATCGATGAGATTACTAAGAATCGGGTGAAGGGGAATGATTTTTCTAAGATTGTGGGGCGGTTTGGGCGTCCGTTGAGCTTGTCATCGGCCAATACGGATGAGGTGATTAAGCTGCGTTTGCTGCGGAAGAAGGGGGCGACGGTTGAGGCGGAACTAGCAAAGCTGTATGAGAGTAAACAGGCGATTCTGAAGAATCAGATTAACTTTACAAGGGATTGCCAGGACTTGCCGGGATATGGCAGCAGTGGGGAATTTGTGGCGGCTTATCCGTTTATTCCCTATCAATTTACGCTGTTACAGAAGGTCTTTACCCAAGTGCGGATTATGGGTTCGGCAGGGAAGCATTTGGCTTCGGGAGAACGATCGCTGCTGGATGCTTTCCAGATTGCAGGGAAACAGGTGAGCGATCAGGAAGTGGGCATTTTGGTGCCGTTCCATACCTTTTATCTGGCGATCGAAGGGTTCTTGGATAGCGTGATTACGCAGGTGATTGTGCAGGCGGCTGATAATTCACAGTTGCAGCCGTTTGATTTGGAGTTGCTGAAGACGTTGTTTATGGTGAAGTACGTTAAGGAGATTCGCCCAAACATTGATAATCTGACAACACTGAGTCTGAGCCGAATTGAGCAGGATCGGTTGAAGCTGAAGGAGCAGGTGCAAGAGGCGTTGGGGCGATTGGAAAGTCAGGTGCTGATCCAGCGGACTGGGGAAGAATATTGGTTCTTGACCCATGAGGAGCAGGACATTGGGCGAGAAATTAAAAACGAGGACATTTCTCCGAGTGAGATGACGAATGAATTGCAGCAAATAGTTTGGGGTGAGCTGTTTTCGGATAAGCAGTTTGTTTATAGCAAGCGTAATAAATATTCGTTTAATCGAAAGCTGGATGAACAGGCTTTTGGTCCACAGCCCTACGATGTGACGTTGCATCTGATTACGTCCTATGCCGATCGCTATCGCGACTTTCAGGCGGATGAGGCTTGTTTATTGGCGACTTCTTCGGGGGATCAGGTTTTGGTGCGATTGCCTGAGATGAAAATGGTCTTAGATGAATTGGATGAATTGCTGAAAACAAGTAAGTATATTGTGCGGAAAAATAGCAGCAATTTGACTGGCTCAGTGCAAATGATTATTACCGCACGATCGGAGGAGAATAGTAAGCGTAAACAACGGATTGTTGAGTCGGTGCGGCAGACGATTAGTAATGCGGATGTATTTGCTGCTGGAAATAAGGTGAATGTCTCAACACGCGACCATAAGGTGGTTTTGAACGATGGGTTGAGGTATTTGATTGACAATGTGTACCTCAAACTCAATTACGTTGAAAGTCATTTTGAGAATGAGGATGATGTTAGAAATGCACTGACCCGAAACACTCAGGTGCAGAAGCTGGATAGTGAAGCCC
The DNA here is from genome assembly GCA_043764895.1 of Synechococcales cyanobacterium. GTDB lineage: Bacteria > Cyanobacteriota > Cyanobacteriia > Leptolyngbyales > Leptolyngbyaceae > JAAFJU01. The sequence continues at coordinate 14,047 of JAYUJY010000116.1, forward strand.
CAAATCGTGCGGCACATCGGGAGTTGACCGATTTTCTGTCCGATCAAAGTCGAAGTTTTCAAAAGGTGACGATGCGACAGTTGGTCTCACGGTTTGAGAAGCGACCTTACGGCTGGTCAGAGTTTGATACGTTGGGGGTGATGGCGGAGCTGGTGAATATCGGTAAGCTGGAGCTGCAAAAGGCGCAGGAGACGGTTAGTCCGAGGAAGACGGGTTTGGCGGCGGAAATACGATCGAAGACAGGCTTGGATAGCTATTGTGTTCAGGTTTGTGATGAGGTTGACCCGGTGCATTTGCGCAAGGCGATCGATCTGGGCAATGATTTTCTGGAAGAAGAGCCAAAAAATGATGCAGTGAAGCTGTTTGAGCAGTATCAGGAGGCGTTGAAGGATAAGTGTAATTCACTGCAAGAGTGGCAGAGTCAGGCAGAGCGAGATGAGTTGCCGTTTCGGGATTTGCTGGGGGAGAAGCTGGATTTTCTGCGGGCTTTGGGTGGAAAAAATCGTCCTGCTAGTTTTTTTGAGGCGTTGGCGGGACAGCAGGCAGTGATGGAAGATTGTGTGGATGATTACGATCGGTTGAAGTCGTTTTTTAATCATCAGCTCAGGATCTTCAAAGAGGCGCGGAGTGATTTGAAACGGTTGAAGCCGGAACTTCGACATTTGAATAATCCTGAACTGGAAAAGAAGGTGGCGGAGGTCGAGAAAATTTTGGCGATGGCTGATCCGACGAGCTGTATTCCTCAGCTTAAAATGCTGTTGCAGCCTGTGCAGGACAGTGTGAAGAAGACGTTTGAGCAGAAGCGGCAGGAGACTCAGGCGTTGGTGGGTTCGGTGCGCGATCGGGTTGGGGCGTATGTGACGTCGGCGCATGGTTCGGTGGCCGATCGGATTAATGTTACGGCGTTGTTGAAGCCTTTGGAGGCGACGGAACTGTCGCTGGGGGTGACGACGACGATCGATTCATTGATTGCCCGCCAGTCGGAGTTGGGTACGTTGCAGGTGCGGCTGCAAGCTGATGTGGATGAGATGGCAAATCGGCTTTTGATGGAAGATGTGCCTGAGGGAATGGATAAACCTGTGGTTAGACCGATCGTATCGGTGCGCGTGTCAGCGGTGGCGGACAAGATGGTGCTGGAAACGGCGACTGATGTGCAAAACTATGTGGACAAATTGCGCGATCGGTTGATGGCCGAGATTGAGCAGAATAATCGGGTTCGGGTGGAGTAGGAATTATGGAACGTAGTGCGATTAAGTCTTTTGCTATTTGGGCGCGGCGGCATTTGCAGGAGCAGGTGACGGCGAGGTTGAAGCTGTATGGGATTACGGCGGCGACGCTGATGGAACCGCAGCTTGTGGCAGGCGGCTTAATTGTGCTGGGTGAGACGTTGGATGCTGTGGAGGCGGCGCAGTATGGGCAGTTACGGGAGCATCTGAAGGATCTGATGGGCGGGTGTGCGATCGGCTCGAAGCTCTATGGTGAGGCGATCGTTGCTCTCATCGATGAGATTGCCTATACCTGGTTTAATCGGTTGGCTGCGCTGCGGTATATGGAGGTGAATGGGTATTTGGGGCAGCGGGTGTTGAGTAATGAGGATGCGGCGCTGGTGGACCCGGAGATTTTGCGATCGGCGAGTGAGATTGCGGTGATGGGGGAGTTGCCGGGGTTGACTCGGGAGACGTTGGAGGGGTGGCGGAGTGCGGGGAGTCGAATGGGGAATCCGGATGAGTTTGTGTATCGGAAGTTGTTGGGAGTGCAGTGTGTGGCGTTGTCGGGGGTGTTGCCGTTTTTGTTCGATCGCAATCTGGACTTTACGGGGATGTTTTTGCCGGGGAATTTGTTGAATCGGGATTCGATTATTCGGCGGTTTGTGGCGGATATTCCGGAGGAGGATTGGCGGGATGCGGCGGATAGTGAGAATGGGGTGGAGATTATTGGCTGGTTGTATCAGTTTTATATTTCGGAGCGCAAGGATGAGGTGATTGGGGCGAAGAGTAAGATTGCGGCGCGGGATATTCCGGCGGCGACGCAGTTGTTTACGCCGCATTGGATTGTGCGGTATATGGTGGAGAATTCGCTGGGGCGGTTGTGGTTGGAGTCGCATCCGGAGTCGGGGTTGCGATCGGTGATGAAGTATTACTTGGAAGACCCTCATCCCCCAGCCCCTTCTCCCAGGGCGGGAGAAGGGGAGCATGATCGGATAGGAGAGAGGGAGAGATGGGAGGTGCCGGAGACGGTGAGACAGAAGATGAAGGAGGTGGCGCGGGAGTTTCGGAAGTTGCCGACGGAGAGTGAGGCGATCGTGTGGCAGGCTTTGCGGGGGAGTAAGCTGGCAGGGCGGAAGTTTCGACGGCAACAACCGATCGGGACTTTTGTGGTGGATTTCTTTTGTGCGGCGGAGAGGCTGATTGTAGAGGTGGATGGGGCAGTACATGATCTCCCAGAACAGCAAAGCCTAGATGCCCAACGGCAAATGCTATTGGAATCCCTCGGTCTCAAATTTGTCCGAGTCAGCAACCCACAAGTCAAATCCAACCTCCCCGCCGTCCTAAAAACGATCGAGTCCTCCTTCCAAGAACTCACCCAAGTACGTCCCCCCCTCGCCCCCGCGTGGGAGAGGGGGCCGGGGGGAGAGGGGGCTTCTCTTCAGCCGCAAGACCTAACCGTCATGGACCCAGCCTGTGGAAGCGGTCACATCCTCGTCTATGCGTTTGACCTATTATTTGAGATTTACAAAGAGCAGGGGTACCGCGATCGGGAGATTCCGGGATTGATTTTGACGCACAATTTGCATGGGTTGGATATTGATGCGCGGGCGGTGCAGTTGGCGAGTTTTGCGGTGTTGATGAAGGCTCGGGCGAAGAATTCGCGGTTGTTTCGGGATGGGATGCCGACGTTGAATATTGTGATGGTGAAATCGACGAAGGCGTTGTTGACGAGTCAGTTGACGATCGTCATTGGCGGGGAACGGCCTGTTGAAGACTGGAAAAAGCCGCCGGAGCAGTTGTCGTTGTTGCCGGGGACGAAGCAGTTGGGGTGGGCGGATATTGCGGCGGTGAAGGGGGAGGATGCGGGGATTTTCTCGATGAAGGGATTGGTGCGATCGGATTGGCAGCCGTTGCTGGAGGCGTTTGCGGAGGCGGAGAATCTGGGGAGTTTGATTACGCCGCCGGGGTTTGATGGGGAGAAGTTGTTGGGGCAGGTGGCGGAGTTTGAGCGGGAGAATTCGTTGTTTGGGGCGGGGGAAGCGGCGGAGGCGTTGCGGGAGGTGGTGCGGCAGGCGGGGTTGTTGCGGAGGCAGTATTGGGTGGTGGTGGCGAATCCGCCGTATATGGGAAGTAAAGGGATGAATGCGGTGGTGAAGGATTTTGCTCAAAAGCATTATCCCGATTCTAAGTCGGATTTATTCGCGGTTGCTGTTGATCGTATTCTGGAGATGACGAGCAAGCAAGGACGCATTGGCTTGATGACGCCGTTCACTTGGATGTTCTTGAGTTCCTATGAAAAGCTGCGAAAAAACCTGTTAAACAATACGACGATCACCAGTTTAATTCGACCTGAATATCATGCATTTTTTGAATCTGCGTTTGTTCCAATCTGTACATTCACATTGAAGAAAGAGGCGTTGCCAGAATACAAAGGAACGTTTATTGATCTGAGTGCATTTTATGGTGCAGATCTCCAGCCTGTTAAAACGTTAGAAGCGATCGACAACCCAAACTGTGGCTATCTCTACCATGCTAAGGCGGCTGATTTTGGGAAAATACCGGGGAGTCCGATCGCTTTTTGGATGAGTAATAATGTAATCGATGTTTTTGTTAAAAGCCTTCCGATAACTGACCTTGCTAAACTTAAAGTTGGTTTGCAAACTGGAGATAATGACCGCTTCATGAAGCTATGGTTTGAGGTTTCTTTTGAAAATATTAGTTTTGGTGTAGATGTAAACAACTCAAGTGTGAATGATAGAAAGCAGTGGTTTCCTTTTAATAAGGGCGGTGATTTCCAGAAATGGCATGGAAATCAAGAATATGTTGTGAATTGGTTTCAAGATGGTAAGGAAATCCGAAACTGCAAGAGTGCAAGACCTCAAAATGTTGAGTTCTATTTTCGCGAATGTGTAAGCTGGTCAAAAGTTACGGCAGGTGGTTTCTCTCTTCGATACTTCCCCAAAGGCTTTATTTTTGCTGATGCTGGCTGTTCAATCTTCCCTACTAGCAATGATCAGACTAAGCTAATTTTAGGGATTCTAAACTCCACTCTATCGAGACCATTGCTCTCTGATATTGCTCCTACAATGAACTATGAGGTTGGGCAAGTTTCAAATGTGCCAATCCTTAAAGAATGGAAAAAGCATACTGAGAAAGCCTGTGATTTGTCGGACAAATGCATCGAAATCTCTAAGCTGTCATGTGATGATTTTGAAACATCCTGGGACTTCAAAACCCATCCACTTTCACGAGACAAAACAATTTATCAACTTTCCCAAGCCTTCACCACCTGGCAAACCCAAAGCGATCGCGCCTTCCAACAACTCAAACAACTCGAAGAAGAAAACAACCGCTACTGGATCGAAGCCTACGGACTTCAATCCGAACTCACCCCCGAAGTCCCCGACGACCAAATCACCATCCGCCGCGCCGACCTCGATCGCGACATCCGCTCCTTTATCTCCTACGCCGTCGGCTGCATGATGGGCCGCTACTCCCTCGACACCCCCGGACTCATCCACGCCGGACAACCCTTCGACCCCACACGCCACACCACCTTCCCCGCCGACCAAGACGCCATCCTCCCCATCACCGACCAAGCCTACTTCGACGACGATATCGTCACCCGCTTCATCACCTTCGTCGCCACCGCCTACCCCCAAGCCCACCTCACCGAAAACCTCGACTTCATCGCCACCGCCCTCACCCTCAAATCCGGCGAAACCGCCCGCGACAGAATCCGCCGCTACTTCCTCACCGAATTCATCACCGACCACATCAAAACCTACAAAAAACGCCCCATCTACTGGCTCTTCACCAGCGGCAAAAAACGGGCCTTCAGCGCCCTCGTCTACCTCCACCGCTACAGCCCCGACACGGTAGGACGCCTCCGCACCGACTACGTCCTCGAACTCCAAGTTAAACTCGACCAAGAAATCGATCGGCTCAAAACCGAACTAAATACCAGCACCAGCACCCCCACCAAAAAAGCCGCCACCAAACAACTCAAAACCCTCCAAGAACAACAACTCGAACTCCGCGACTACCAAGCGAAATTGCAAACTGTGGCCGATCGGAGAATTGCGATAGAACTCGACGACGGCGTTGCCTACAACTACACCCGCTTCAAAGGCTTAGTCTACGAAGGCACCGACCTCAAAATGGCCGACCTCGAAGCCAAAGCCCAATGGAAACTCGATCTCCTCAAACAGCAAACCCAATCATAAAACTCAGACTCCCAACTTCCATGAACATCACCCGGATACAAGCCATTCTTCAGTCTTACTTCACCGAAGATAACCGTTGGGCACACCCCGATCGGCGGCTCGTATTTTGGTACGACGACAACGCCCAATTCCAAGACATCTTCACAGAACTCCAGCTCCCAAACATCGAAAAACTCGAACTCGCCGACATCCCCTTCACCACCAAATACAACCTCCTCATCCGATCGCCCAACACCTCATTCCTCCTCTACGCCCCCTTCCGTGAACCATCCGCCGAAGACAACTGGCTCCTCGACCTCCAAAAAAGCGGACTCACCTTCAGCGCCGATCCCGCCGCCCTGATCTACGCCGACCTCGGCTTCATCCAACGCAGCCTCGAACCCACCATCCGCAAACACCTCAACTTCTTCAACACCCAGCGCACCACCGCCCTCCAAGCCCTGCAACTCCCCGCCAACACCAACGATCGCGAACTCACGATCGGGATGCTCTCCGTCCTCACCCATCTCAAATCTGCCGATGCCACGCTCCTGATCCGGCAAGTCCTCATGCAAGGACTCCTCGAAACCGAAAACCCCCTCTGGCAAGAAATCACCACGCTCCTCTGTGCCGAAGCCTTCTGGGACACCGTCCGCGATCACATTGGCTTCCACAGCATCAAGCCCAGCCTCCGATCGCTCATGCTCAAAATCCTCATTAGCCATCTCGACATCGGCATCCAAGGCGCAACTCCCACCGAGATCAAAACCAACGTCATCAGCCCTCCCCAACGCGCCTACGCCTTCCTCGACCAATGGACCCGCGATCAACAAGACGCCCCCAACCTCAAAGCCATCATCACCCAAGACATCGCCGAAGAACTTCACCTTTTCCAAACCCTCGAATCCCTCCCCACCGAAACCCTCATCGAAGGCAGCACCTTTGAACAGATCGACCAAATCCTCATTCGTCGCTGCGTCAAAACCTTACTCGAAAGCACTCCCGACCTCGATCGTTGGCGAGTCTGGCTAAACACCCGTCGCACCCTATTCTGGTCCTCCGACTACCTCACCACCTACGACGCCCTAGAAGCCGCCATCCACCTCACCGAACTCAAACAGCAATACAACTTAAGCTTTACCCAACCTGCCCCGCAGATGTTTGAAGCCTACGCCACCCGCCTCTACAAATTCGATACCGCCTATCGTCACTTCATCGTCGCCAGTGACAAAGCCAAACCGATCCTGCGTAACTCAGGACTCATCGAGCATGTCGAAAATATTTACGTAAACGGCTTCCTCAGTAACCTCGGTCAACATTGGTCCGATGCCCTCCGTTCCAGCCCCACTTTCCCACAATGGGAACTCCCCACTCTCCCACTCCAAACCAACTTCTTCCAATCCCAAGTACAAGGCATTATCGATCGTAACGATCGTGAAAAAGTCTTCGTCATCATTTCCGATGCTCTGCGCTACGAAGTCGCCGCCGAACTTCAAGAAAAACTCATCAAGGAAGTTCGCGGCGATGCCACCCTCACCGCCCAACTGTCTCCTCTCCCGAGCATCACCCGTCTCGGAATGGCATCTCTCCTCCCTGGTCGCGATCTAGAATTTTTACCGAAGTCCGGTGATGTCCTGCGAGACAACAAGAGCACCCAAGGAATCAAAGCAAGAAACACGACCCTTCAAGCAAACAGTCGCAGCGAAGCGATCGCCCTATCCGCAGCAGAACTACTTAGCATGACCATTGACCAAGGTCGAGAAGTCATCAAGCCCAACCGAATCATCTACATTTACCATGATGTCATCGATGCGATCGGCGATAAAGCCGCCAGCGAACGGCAAGTCTTTGATGCCTGCGAAACTGCGATCGAAGAAATCATTAAACTAACCAAACGCATTTGTAATTCCTTAAATGGCACTCATGTCATCATCACCGCCGATCATGGGTTCCTCTATCAGCGCGACAGCATCAATCCAAACGATAAACTGATCATGCCCAAAGATGACGAAATCTTAGAAACCAATCGCCGCTACCTCGTGAGCCATCAGCCCCTAGAAATCAGTGGAACTCTATCCTTCCAGATTCCCTATAGCCAGGAGAAGTTATTTATCACCGTTCCACGGGGTAGCGTCCGCTTTGCACTTCAAGGTCGCGGCGCACAATATGTCCACGGCGGTGCTAGCCTCCAGGAAGTCTGCGTTCCAGCCCTCGCCTATCATCACAAACGTGCGATTAAAAATGACGACGGACCCGCCAAAAAAGTCGGTGTCCAAGTCAATGCCCGCACCCGCACCGTCACAAACAATCGTTTTCGCATTAGCCTCATGCAACTTGACGCGATCGCTGGACGGTGGCGCAGCCGTAGAGTGACGATCGGACTCTACGATCCCAAGACCCAAGACCCCATCACCGATATCAAACACCTAGAACTTAATAGCCCGTCCCAGAACCCCACCGAACGCGAATTTCCCATTCCATTAACCGTAACGATTACCAATCCACCTTCGACCGCCCATCTAATCGTTCGTGATGAGGAAGACGACAGTGAACTCGTCAACGAAACCTGGACCGTCAGCATTGGCATCATCAACGACTTTGGAGATTTTTAAGCCCCGCTCCGATAAAGTATAAAATAAGCATCCCAAATCCCCAGCACCATGGAAGACCTCGATCGTAAACTCAATGACGTATTCCCCGGCAGAGTGGTCCGGAAAGATTTGACCAAACGAATTCGTGAGGGTGCAAACGTTCCTATCTATGTTCTGGAATACCTCCTGGGAATGTACTGCGCCACCGATGACGAAGACACGATCGAATCCGGTGTCCAGCGCGTCAAAAAAATCCTCGCTGAAAACTACGTCCGTCCCGATGAAGCCGAAACGATTAAATCCCGTATTCGTGAGTTAGGTCGGTTTAACGTCATCGATCGCGTCACGGTCAAACTCAACGAAAAAGAAGATATTTACCAAGGCACCCTAATGAACCTAGGGCTAAAAGGCTTGGTCATCGACTCCGATACCGTCATCCAAAACGAGAAACTTCTCAGCGGTGGAATTTGGTGCATCCTCCAACTGGAATACGAAGCAGGCGTCAATCCTAGCCCTTTCCTCGTCGCTAGTCTCAAACCCATTCAAATGCCGAATATCGCGATGGATGAGCTATTTCGGGGTCGTGCTGAATTCACCCGTGATGAGTGGGTAGACGTGCTGCTCCGATCGTCTGGACTCGAACCCACAACGATCGAAAAAGAAGCAAAATGGCACCTCATTGCCCGAATGATTCCGCTCTGCGAGAACAATTACAACTGCTGCGAACTCGGACCCCGCTCCACCGGAAAATCCCATATCTACAAAGAAGTCTCCCCCAACTCCATCCTCGTTTCCGGCGGAAAAACCACCGTTGCCAATCTGTTCTACAACATGGCGAGTCGGCAAATCGGACTAGTGGGCTTGTATGATGTCGTCGCCTTCGATGAAGTGGCGGGAATTAGCTTTCACGATAATGATGGCATCCAGATCATGAAAGACTACATGGCGTCAGGCTCCTTCGCACGCGGCAAAGCTGAAATCAGTGCCACTGCTTCTATGGTTTTTGTCGGTAATATCAATCAAAGCGTTGAATCCATGGTCAAAACTTCCCATCTCCTCGCGCCCTTCCCCGAGGCCATGATTGACACTGCTTTCTTCGATCGATTCCATGCCTATATCCCCGGCTGGGAAATTCCCAAGTTCAGTCCTGAAAATTTCACGAATAATTATGGCTTTATCGTCGATTACTTAGCTGAGTGGCTTCGCGAAATGCGGAAGCGCAGCTTTAGTGACGCCATCGATCGTTACTTTAAACTTGGCAACAACCTGAAACAGCGAGATGTTCAAGCCGTTCGTAAAACTGTTTCTGGACTACTTAAACTTCTTTTCCCAGATGCCTCTTTTACAAAAGAAGATGTCCAGGAAGTTCTCATTTATGCCCTCCGAGTTCGACGGCGGATCAAAGAGCAACTTAAAAAAATCGGTGGAATGGAGTTTTTCGATGTTCACTTTAGCTATATCGATCAAGAAACGCTTGAAGAACACTTCGTCTCCATTCCAGAACAAACAGGATCTAGCCTAGTGAGTGATGAAGCACTCACACCTGGACATCTCTATATGGTGAGTCAAGGCGATAGTGATAGGATTGGCGTTTTTAAGCTGGAGCTACAAACAATTCCAGGAAATGGCAAGCTCACTCGGGCAGGGTCCGCTAGTGCCAGTCGAATGAAAGATAGTACGAATATTGCCCTCAACTATTTTAAAGCCAATGCACGGAGGGTTAGTAGCAGCATTCAACCCGATAATTCCGACTTTCTATTTCAGCTAATTGACCTACAAGGAGCGGGCGTACCTGCCCAGGGTGGTTTATCTCTATTCATTTCTTTATGCTCTGCTGCCTTGAAACGTAGCGTTCAACCTCAGCTAGCGATTTTTGGTGAAATGACCTTAGGTGGGACCATCACCCCAGTCACCAATCTCACCGAAAGCCTACAAGTCGCGTTTGATGCAGGTGTGAAACGGGTTCTGCTCCCGATGAGTTCAGCGATCGATATTTCCAGCGTTCCCCCTGAACTTTTCACCAAGTTTCAGACAGCATTTTATAGCGATCCGATCGATGCCGTGTTCAAGGCGCTATCAGTCAATTAAGCAGGAGACGTAAATAATCACTAAACCCATCATTTAGAAGTTGCTGCCGAAGGGGCGTTGGCACAGGAAAAGCCCGAATCTCATATTTCTCCTTCTGCTCCAGTGGATACAAAACCCCTGATTTAACTAGTGCCAAGATTGAATTACTCACCGCCTTCTGGAAAGTTGAGTCAGACCAAGCCGATAGCGCCGGGATCTGTTCCCGTTTAGCCCCAAAGAAGGCGTTGATTTCATGACGATGCAATACCGGATCCATTCGTGACAGCTTATCTAAGAGAAATTCATGAACAAAATCCCGCAGTAGGCGATTGTGACGCAAGATCAAGAACAGCAACGTGAGCTTCCTAAGCTCTAAGTCCCCTCTAAGAAAGTCCAGATAGGCATCCGACAGACCATCCAAGCAATTGAGTACCGATCGAAGCATTCCTAAACGCGACACGCGAGAACGCAGATGGAACAGGTCATCATCCAATACCTGCGATCGGATTTTCTCAGCCGACACGCCCTGAGATAGCAATGCCGCTACATTGGCTGCTTCCACCAAGGGAAAAGCGTTTTTAGTGTGAGCTATGTACAGCATGTTCGTCACAGTGAACTGGATGGAGATAAGGACTGACTGTTAGTTTTACCATCTTGTCACCCGTTCATCATCTCTATCGAGAACTAGATTTTTTAATCGATGCTGGCCCCCTTACTCTGTCTCACTAAATTATGACCCCCAACACAAAATGCTTTACAAATCCCACAATTCGATCGTAAGTCAGTGCCTTAGATCAGCCATAGGATTGCCCTCCGTCTACCCCGGCCCTCCCTCCTCCTCACCCCCGAATCACCGTCACCCGCCGTCTCTGCTCCGTCTGCGCCACGTCCGATCGCAACCGTTCTTCGATCGGTAAAGCAGTTGATCGCCTATCAAAAATCACCAACCAACCACTCTCCAACCCCAACCGTGCCAAATACCGCTCCAACTGCACCAGCCCCGCCGCCAACGGATCAGAACGACGATCGCGCCACACCTTAATCTCAATCCCCAACGTCACCGCCCCCAACCGCAAACACAAATCCATCCGATCGCTCCCGATCGCATATTCCCGCTCCAACGTTCCACCCCCATTCACAACCCGATGCAAAAACGCCATCAAGACTAAATGCGGTGCAATCTCATGGTAAGCCGCACTATTGAGCAACGGTTCACCATGCTGTCGCCAAAACTCAATGAACGCATCTCGCAACGTATCCACATCCAACGTCCCCAACGCCGTTAACCAAGTCGGAGAAATGCTAGGCAGACTATCCTGCGGACCTTGCGCCAACACACGCGGTAAAATTTCTCGATAAATTGGATTCGCAATTACCAATCCACCACTATCTTCCCGTCGTAACAACCCCAAATCCACCAAGAAATCCCGATCGTCATCCCGAGTCTCTCCTAACTCCAACCCTGCCATCATCGGTTCCAACACCGACCGCACTCGCGACTCCTGTAACCGATCGCCCAAACTATCCAAATGCGTATCCTTGCGCCGAATCAAAATCTCCTTCGCCTGATGCATCTGCGCCACATCGATCGCCACTACCGGGTCCATCGCAATCACTTCCACACATTGCCGCGCCAACGCATTTACTAACCATGGCTGTCCGATCGTCAACTCGTACGCCAACGCCACAGCCTCCGGTGTAAAGACCTGCCCCGTCGCCTCCGTATGCTGCTGATAGAGTTCCGCAATTTCGTTGGGGTTAAAATCCCGAATAATCAGCGACTCCACCTTGATATTAAACGGACTCGCCGTATTCAACCGCCCGCTTCCCCCCGACGAAATCTTATAGTCCCGCACATCCCGCAACCCAATCAGCCCGATCGACTGCGGAAACGCCTTAGGCCGATCGGGAAACCCCTCCCGCAACTGCCTCAACACTGACAACAACGCCTCATCCTTCAACGAATCAATCTCATCAATCAACACCACCAACGGACGAGGACAACCGATCGCCCAATCCTGCAACGCCATCTGAATCCGCCCGCCTGCTTCTCCGTACGTCCACTCTGGAGGCTGAAGTTCGATCGGTAGCCTTACCCGCGTCGCCCGCCGCCAAGACGACAGAATCGCCAACTCCGCCTTCCCCGTATCCTCCGAAAACGGCGCACCCAACTCCGCCGACACCATCACCGCTGCAAACTTCCCCGCCTGAGTCAACTGTTTCGCTAACGCCAACATCGCGGTCGTCTTCCCCGTCTGCCGAGGCGCATGAATCACAAAATAAGTCCGCTGCTCCACCAAATCAAGCAACGACGGCAATCGCGTCAAAGGCGGCAACATATAGTGAATGTCAGGATCACAAGGACCCGCCGTATTAAAGTGACGTGGCATCGGTTGAACGCGGCAGGGATAGCTTCAGCATGATAACAAAGCCAGATGCCTTCACTCTATTTAATCCTCTGAATCAGTATCCTCATTTCTCCTAAGCCGTTGTTTTGCGGCCTCAATGAAGATCTGCGATCGCTCAATAATCTCTAGTGACTCTTCATCGCTAACCGGGACATCCGTTTCATAATCTCCCCGAGTCCTTTTTGCCGCTGCATTAATCAGCCAGCGATGAAATTCCACTGGGACCTGTCCAGTTCGTGCAAACCGCTGTCCAAACGTACTAATGACGGCTGAATGACTTGAGAATGTCAGCGCCTCTTCCAGTAGAAAAACTTCAGCGAT
>JAYUJY010000117.1:0-5399 GCA_043764895.1 Synechococcales cyanobacterium
GTTGTGGGAACCGAGGATGACGCTAGATCGATCGAGGATAGCAAATTTGTGGTGCAGCAGGTCGCCCGGTGGGAGCTTGGGGACGCCGACGGATTGGGCCGGGGGATTCCAAGGATTGCTATTTTTGCCCTGGCAGGGAACGTTGAGGCCCAGCATGTCGAGACTTTTGCTATAGGGGCGGGTCATGAAACCGGGGTCGAAAAGTCCTCGAATGGCGATCGGTTTTTTCGTCAGCGGAGCTAGCTTTGCGGAGAGTTTGACATCCGAGAAGACGAACAGCGCTAAGTCGATTGAGGTTTTGGCTTCGCGGAGAGTTTCGGCGATCAATCCGTTGCTGCTCGCATTCCAGTCTGAGCGTTTTTCCGTTGGTGAGAAGTGGAGTTGGACCGTGGAGCGACCGAGGGTGAATGTTTGGGTCGGACGATCGCGTTTTTTGCGTTTAAACTGTTTCTTCTCCCACATCAAATTGAATTCAGTTTGAAAGGCGTTTGCGATTTCAGAACTGTTTATAGTTACAAGGTTGTTTGCATTGCCGCGACTGTTCGGATTCAGGATATCGCCGTGGATATCTGAAGGGGTCCAGTTGGCTGAGGTGACGATCGTACTTTTGCCGTCAATAATCATAAATTTGTGGTGCATAAGTCCGCTGGTTCCCGATCGGTCATCGATTCGGGAAATACCCGCACGATCGAGAACTAGTAAAGCATCATGCGTTTGCATTTCTTCAGCATCGATCGTCCCGTCTTTGTTCACATCCATGATCGCTTTGTTGTCGTCGTAGCGTTGCCCTTCGCGTTTGGGAAGGGCGGAAATTTGGGCTGGAGTTATGCTGCTGTAGGGCGTGGAATATTGGTTTTCTAAAATGACAGAAATTTTGACCCCGGCGCGAGCACGATCGGCGAGGGCTTGGGCAATGCGGGGAAGACGAAATTCTTGGACGGCGATTTGGACACTGGTTTGGGCGGAGTTTATTCCATCGATGATGATCTGTTCGAGGTTGTCACCGGAGCGGGTGATCGGTCGATCGAGTTCCGTGTATTCTGCTGCTTCGTTATGATTCATGTAGGTTTGAATCAGCGGATCTTGGGGAAGGGCGGGAATGCGATCGAGCTTGGCGGGGGCTGGAATGGCCGTTTGACAGCCGCTGATGCTGGTTGTTAGGCCATACACCGCTGTCAGGCTAAAAATCCATCGTCCTAGTACTGCGCGGCGTAAGTTCCCCATACTACGATCTCCTAAAACGATCGGAGGTATTGATGAATTCTTCGTTAGGTTTAGGGCACGGCATGGCCATGCCCCTACACTCTTTGGAACCCGGATCTGTAGGGGCATGGCTCGCCGTGCCCCAAACCCAACGAAGAAGTGATGAATATTTGGCTTGCTTACACCGCATCGTTCTAGCTTTACATTTCGATCCAAACGCACCATATCCGTCCCCATAAGCCGTCTTGCTTAGATTGCCCTCATGGGTCAGGTCACGCGACAATAGTAGGGTCATGTAAAAAGCCCTATGCAAATTTATCTCGATTACAGCGCCACAACTCCGCCTCGCCCTGAGGTCATGGCTTTGATGCAGACGGTGATGGCCGAACACTGGGGCAATCCATCGAGTCTCCACCATTGGGGCAATCGAAGTGCCATAGCGCTGGAACGATCGCGCGCCCAAATTGGTCGGCTGGTCAATGCGCCTGCGGAGACGATCGTTTTTACTTCCGGCGGGACGGAGGCGGATAATCTAGCGGTATTTGGGATAACGCAGCAGTATACGCAGCCGCAGCATGTGATTATTTCTAGCGTGGAGCATTCGGCGGTGGCGGAACCTGTGCGGCAGTTAGAACGCGAGGGTTGGCAGGTGACGCGGTTGCCAGTCGATGCCACTGGACGCGTTGATCCGATGGATTTGGAAGCGGCGATTCAGCCTAATACGGTGCTGATTTCAATGATTTGGGGGCAGAGCGAAATTGGGACGGTGCAGCCGATCGCGCAGTTGGGGGCAATAGCACGACGTCGGGGCGTTATTTTCCATACCGATGCGGTTCAAATTGCAGGACGATTACCCATCGATGTGCAGACGCTTCCGGTGGATTTGCTGTCTATTTCGAGCCACAAAATTTACGGGCCACAGGGGGCGGGGGCGTTGTATGTGCGGCCTGAGTTGACGCTGCTCCCGATGATGCGCGGGGGAGGTCAGGAGGAAGGCTGGCGATCGGGGACGCAGGCAATCGGAGTGTTGGCTGGGTTCGGTTTAGCCGCAGAGTTGGTTCAATCTGAGATGGACTATGAGGGCGATCGATTGGTAGTGTTACGCGATCGATTGTTTGAGCAGTTGGCGGGGACGGGGCTAAAGCCAACGGGAAGCTTAAGTAGTCGCCTTCCACATCACGCCAGTTTTTGGATGCCCGATGCCGATGGCGAAACGGTCAGTGGTAAAACTCTCGTCCGACACATGAACTTAGCCGGGATTGGAATTAGCGCGGGGGCAGCTTGTAGCAGTGGGAAGTTATCACCAAGTTTGATCCTAAAAGCAATTGGCTTTAACGATCGCATGGCAAAAACAGGAATTCGGCTCTCTCTCGGGCGATCGACTACTGTCGAAGATATTGATTGGACGGTGATGGTCTTGAAACAGGTGCTCGATAGAATGGCGGTAGGAGTTGCGATCGTCGGTTCTTAGTTTGATAAGGCGATCGTTAATGAGAAAATATTGCTACACCAACGATTTGCTATACTGAAAATATTGCGATCGTTGATAATTTTGAAAAAGAGTGAAGGAAGTGCATGACACTAGAAAACAAGCAGATCACAGCAGAAGAGCTAGAGGATTCTGATACTATTTTAGGTATTGATTCTGATGAGGATGAAAGTATCATTCAGCCATTTGATCCTGAATTAATTAGGGTTGAAACTCGACCAATGACAATTGATCTATTACTACAACGTATCAAATATGAAGAACTGAATCTTACACCAGATTTTCAGAGAAAAGATGGAATTTGGAATCCTCGTACTAAAAGTCGCCTCATTGAATCTATCCTCATTCGGATTCCATTGCCAGCTTTTTATATGGACGCTACTGATGAAGACAAATGGGTCGTCATTGATGGATTACAGCGGCTTACAACTCTGAAAATGTTTGTCAATGACAAATCATTAGAACTTAGTGAACTTGAATTTTTGATTCAACTTGAAGGTAAAACTTTCGATGAATTACCCCGAAACTTACAACGACGAATTATCGAAACTCAAGTTACAGTTTATCTAATTGAGAAAGGAACGCCTTCTGCTGTTAAATTTAATATTTTTAAACGTATAAATACTGGTGGCTTACCATTGTCACTACAAGAAATCCGTCATGCTCTCAACATAGGTAAATCAACTGAATTTCTCAAAAAACTTGCTGAATCTTCCGATTTTAAGGCAGCAACTGCGCATAGAAATTTTAGTCAACGGATGGCAGATCGTGAGTTTATACTTAGATTCTTATCTTTCGTGATCCACCCTTACAGTGATTATAAAGCTACAGAGTTTGATAGTTTTTTAAGTGATGTAATGGCAGAAATCAATGAGATGAGTGAGCAGAAAATACGTGAGCTAGAGTTAAAGTTTAGTACGGCGATGACAGCGGCTTACGAAATTTTTGGCAATGATGCTTTTCGCAAGCGTTCTAGACGAAATGCTCCAAGATCTCCGATCAATAAGGCATTGTTTGAATCTTGGTCAGTTAGTTTAAGCAAGCTAAATGTTGAACAAATCAAAGTTCTGGTAGAGCGAAAAGACCTAGTAAAAGACAAATTTATTGAACTTATGAACGATCGAACAGTGGAGCCTAAATTTGAATCATCCATCTCACAAGGGACGGGAGATACTAGAAAGGTTAAGCGTAGATTCAGTGCGATCGAGCAGTTGATTCAAGAGGTTTTAGCATGATTTACAAACTCCATTTACAGAATTTCAAGCGATTTGAAGATCAATCTTTAGAGTTTAGGACTTTGACACTCCTCTCCGGACTCAATGGTATGGGAAAATCATCTGTCTTACAATCCCTATTGTTACTACGTCAATCCCATCAACAAAAATTGCTGGAATCTACTGGATTAGCCCTGAACGGCGATCTAATTCGCATTGGTACAGCTAGCGACGCTTTATACGATTACGCGCAGGAAAACCAGATTGGGTTTACCATTGGTTTTGAGAATGGGACTGAAGCCTTGTGGCAATTTGGCTACGACTCTAAATCAGATATTTTAGGCATAGCTTCACCTGCTATCTCTCCTGATGTCTATACATGCAGCCTATTTGGTGACAATTTTCAATATCTTCAAGCTGAACGTCTTGGACCTCGGACTTCCTTTCCAATGTCTGACTTCCAGGTGCGTCAGCATCGTCAGTTAGGAACTATGGGTGAGTATACTGCTCACTTTTTGTCTGTTTTTAGAGATACGGAAATTCCAAACGCTGCTCTTAGCCATCCGAAAGCCAAATCTTTGAATTTGCTGAGTCAGGTTGAAGCTTGGCTAGGTGAGATTAGTCCTGGAACTCGGATTCATATCACGGACAGTCCAGGTATGGATCTAGTGAGTTTGCAATATTCGTTTGGGTTAAGTAAAGAGTATCGTGCGACAAATGTTGGTTTCGGAATTACCTATACGCTGCCTGTGATTACTGCAATCTTAGCGGCTAAACCAGGCTCTCTCCTATTGCTAGAGAATCCGGAAGCGCATCTTCACCCCAGGGGTCAAGCTCAAATGGGCAACCTATTATCTCAAGCTGCGGCTCAAGGTGTGCAGATTATTTTAGAAACGCATAGCGATCATGTTCTAAATGGAATACGGCTAGCTGTTCATGACGGAAAGCTCGATCCTGATGCAGTTCGATTACACTTCTTTCAAAGGCGTGAATCTCAGGGCCAATTCGTAAGTGAAGTAGTTTCACCTCAAATGAATCGTAGAGGACGTATTGATCAATGGCCTGATGGATTTTTTGATGAATGGGATAATAGTCTTGCCGCCTTACTTCAGCCGATCGAGGACTAATTTATGGCAATGAAAATAGTGTTGAACGACTTATCGCTACTTTGCCCTGTCAGTGAGCGGGGAATAGCTAGGACACTGATGACTGAATTGATATCTGTGATAAGCACAGCACAGATATTTGGATCAGAGAAAACCTGGGTCTAGCGTAATCAGTATGCTAACGTATTAGAATACGATATCAGAGATCCCTTATGCAACTGACTGTTACTCAACTCCTTGGCTTGCCGGGTATTGATGTTGAAGACTACTCAGAGTTAGAACATCAAACGATCCTTCATGTTGAAGCTCATTCTACCCAAAGTGTCTGTCCTCGCTGTCTCCAAGCAAGTTCTCATCTTCATCAAAATCATTGGCACTTTGTTCGGG
>JAYUJY010000118.1:0-26298 GCA_043764895.1 Synechococcales cyanobacterium
TTCGCCCTCGACGTAGGTCATCTTCGGCTCAACTGCGAAGACGTTCATCAAGCCTTGATCATCAATGTTAGAACCAGTTCTCATGGGGTGCTCCAAAAAGCTTTGTAGTGTTTGTTTTCGGTCTATGAATAAACATTAACAGGTTTGTATCGATATGTAAAGAAGATTGTATCAATATGTAAAGAAGGCGCTCAAAAGACTAGGTGAGCAGGGGGAGGTTCCTAAGCTAGGATTTCAGCAGACGTCCCTTCATCCTGGCACAGGCAGTCTTACAAATGGTCAACCTCCAATCCTGGCAATGGACTATTTTAGTCGCCCCGATCGCCTCGGTGTTTTTTTTCCTGCTGATCAGCGCTGGAATCCAGATTCATGCCTGGGGCTTGAGCTATATCTGGGCGATCGTGGGGGTGGTTTTTGTGGGATGGCGATGGCTGCTGGTGAGATGGACACGCCCAGTGATGCAAGAAGACGCCATAACGGAGCGTTCCGAAAGTTTGCCTCAGAGTCTTCCCGGTGCGATTCCGTCATCCGGACCCGTCCAAATACCCGTCCAAATACAGACTAACGAAGCGCTCCAGGCTATTTTGAAAGACTCGGCCCACGATCCTCCGGTGTGGCAGGATGTAAATCAGTTTCGATCGCGCGCATTAGAGCTAGTGACGACGATCGCGCTTATTCATTCACCTGGAGCCAAACAGCCGCTGCTGAATATCTATGTCCCTCAGGCGTACGGACTGCTGCGCGGCACCATTGATGATCTCGATCAGTGGATGGAAAAATTGTCGCCCGTGCTGAATAAGCTCACGATCGCTCAAGCGTACGAGTATTACGAAATTACCCAGAGGATCGCACCCTCAGCGCAAAAAGTCTGGAAACTGTGGCAAAAAGCCCGCTGGCTGATCAACCCTGCTGCCGCCGCCGCCAACACTGCCACCCAAGGCATAAGCAACCGCGCCAACATCGAACTCCTCGGTAATCTCAGCCAGCTCCTCCGAGAACAACTCCTCCGCAACCTCACCCAAAGCGCGATCGCCCTCTACGCCCCCGCGCCCTCTTCTCCTCCATCTCATCCTCCCACGACCATACCCTCCTCTCCTGTATCGCCGCCGCCCACTGTCGCGCGGACTAGAGTGGGCGCGGGAGGAGCGGCCCCTACGATCGCTGCGTCATGGACTGAACCGCCGATCGCATCTATCACCCTTCAAACGCTTCTAACCCAATCCATCTCGACCCAAACGGCGCTCCAAACCGATCCCCTTAATATCCTTCTCTTGGGCCGAACTAGCGCCGGGAAAAGCAGCCTCATCAACACCCTGTTCACCGTCCCCATGGTCCCCACCGACGCTCTTCCCAACACCGATCGCATTACTCACTACGACTGGCAAACCCCCGACGGCGATCGTCTCATCCTTTGGGATACTCCAGGCTATGAACAAGCCGATCGGCCTGATTTCCGTGCCCAAGTCCTCACCCAGGCCCTCACCTGCGACATCATTCTGCTCGTCACACCTGCGTTGGATCCGGCGCTCCAGATGGATCTCGACCTCATCACCGATTTACGCGGTCAAGTTCCCGATCGGCCTATCTTTGTCCTGATCACCCAAGTCGATCGCTTGCGACCCATCCGGGAATGGCAGCCCCCCTACCATTGGGAAACCGGACAACGCCCCAAAGAACAGGCCATCCGCAATGCCCTCACCTATCGACGCGAAACACTTCCCCCCGTTAGCGGCCTCTTTCCGATCGTGACGGATGGACCCGATCGAACGGCCTGGGGCATCGATCCCGTCGCCCAAGCGATCGTCAGTAGCCTCGACCCCACTCAGCAAGCTCGTCTCGCCCGTTTTCTCACCAACCTCAGCGCTCAAGCTCTCGCCGCTGAAAATTTGATTGCGCGTTACCAAGTCCAAATCACAACGACTCAAAGTCTCACCACCTGGCTCAAAAGTCCCGTGCTTTCCGTCCTGTCAAACCTCACCATCGGCACCCCCGAACTCGGCCTCCTCCTCGCCACCCAAATCCCCGTGGAACAGATCCCCCTCGTCGTAGGCAAGCTCCAACTCGCCTACGATTTATTCAATCTCCTCACCGCCGCCAAAAATAAAGCCCAACTCCGATCGTTTAATCTCCTGGCGCTGTGGCCTGCTTTGATGCAATCTTCAGGAAATGGTGACCAGGATGCCCGTGCCTTTGGTCGGCTGATGGTGGAATACTGGACAGGCGCACTTCCCACAGACCACCTTCGCGATCGCTTAGATCAGCTTTTGGCCGACGAACTTAATTGAATCCCTCCTGTGGAGAATGGGTCTGAAGAGGGGAACGTTGAGTACATCCACAAGGTAATCAACGTGATCGAAGCGATCGACCTTTCCAGACTTTAATTAAGGAATATGAGCCTTATGGGCAATCCTGCGTTAACCTGGATGCGATCGGAATACCAGTTCATCCACCGCTCAATCAAAAGCAGTTATGTCCATCGAAAAACTTCAACCGGCTCCCCCCCCTCAGTGCGGCGTTTACGCTCCGTACTACCCCCAAGCCAGCAAAAAGCAAATTTTGCCCTATGCCATCAGCCTCTACCAACGCGGCAACGTTGAAGGGACACGGAACATTGAGGGGGCAGACAGTATCTCCTTCATTGCAACTTGGAACATTTCTAGTTTGCCTGCCGACTTGTGCCGTTGCCGGATCCAGTTTGATGGCAATTCTGAACTCAGCTATGAAGTTATGATGGCGAATTTTGAATTTGTGGACTTTTTGATTGAGGTGATTGCTGGATTCCGACGATCGCGGTTGGCGGATTTCTCTCAGGGCTTCTACCGGAAGCTGCTTCGCATTGATGAGCAGCCCCCCGCTCAGTAAATTTCTAGTCCCATATTTGTGATTAGGACTTTTTGACGCATTGCTATTGCCCCGAATCGGCATCGTAGCAGTGCGTTTTTGCTGCGCGTGGTCCTCTATACTATTCAGACCGCCTACTTGGGAGCGACACTCGTGGCACAGTCCGCAAAATATTTGGTCATTGGGTCTCTAGAACCCTACAGTGGGAAGTCGGCTGCCATGATTGGGGTGGCCGATCGGCTTAAGGCAAAGGGGCTAGATTTGGCCTATGGGAAGCCCGTAAGCGGAGGAAGTGGGGGCACCGAGGAGGTCGATGAAGATGTTGCGTTCATTGCGAAGACGTTGCAGCTTGGACCCGATCGGATTCTCCCAACGGTGGTTAATCTGAGTGATTTTGAGGTTTTTCGTAAGCGGTTGGGGCAGGCTGATCAGACGGATTATCTGGAGATGTTGCGGCAGTCTGCGATTCATCAGGCAGGGGATCTGGTGATTTTGGAAGGGGCAGGGAACTTGGAGGATGGACGACTGTTTGGGTTATCGCTGTTGCAGGTGGTGCAAGCGGTGGATGCATCGGTGGTCTTGGTGGCGCGGTATCATTCGCCTCAGGTGTTGGATGGACTGTTGGCGGCGAAGGCTCGGTTGGGCGATCGGTTGATTGGGGTGATTTTGAATGATGTGCCTGTGAAGCATCAGGCGTTTCTGGAGTCTCAAGTTCAGCCCTTTTTGGAATCGATGAAGATTCAGGTGTTTGGGATTTTGCCGAGCAGCAACCTTCTGCGCAGTGTGACGGTGGAGGAGTTGGTGCAGCAGCTTAAGGCTGAGGTCCTTTGCCGGGACGATCGGTTGGATCTGCTCGTTGAGAGTTTGGTGATTGGGGCGATGAATGTGAATTCGGCGCTACGGTATTTTCAGCAACGGCATAATATGGCGGTGGTGACGGGGGGCGATCGGCAAGATCTTCAGCTTGCGGCGCTGGAGACTTCGACGCAATGTCTGATTTTGACGGGGCATATTCCACCGACGGCGGAGATTCTGCGGCGGGCGGAAGAGGTGGAGATTCCGATTTTATCGGTGGATCTTGATACGTTGACGACGGTGGAGATCGTGGAGAAGGCGTTTAATCAGGTGCGGTTACATGAGCCTGTGAAGGTGCATTGTGTGAAGGAGATGTATGGGGAGCATTTGAGGGTCGATCGGCTTTTGGAGGCTTTGGGGTTGGGGTGATGGGGTTTTTGGGGTGATTTATGAAATGAGGATGATGCGTTGCTTCGCTTAACGCATCCTACGTTGGAATTTTTGGTTGGATGTTTTTTTTGAGGGATTATGGGTTTGGTGATTGGGGATTTGGCTCCGGAGTTTACGCTCTTTGATGCGGCGGGAAATGCGATCGCGCTTTCGAGTCTGCGAGGGAAATGGGTTGTTCTTTATTTTTACCCGCGTGATAATACGCCGGGATGTACGAAGGAGGCTTGTGCGTTTCGGGATCTAAATGACCAGTTTGGGGCGAAGAATGCGGTGATCTATGGGGTAAGTCTGGATGATGAGAAAGCGCATAACAAGTTCATTACAAAGCATAATCTGCCTTTTCAACTTTTGATTGATCCGGATGGGGCGATGTCGGCACAATATGAGAGTTATGGCTTGAAGAAGTTCATGGGGAAGGAGTACATGGGCATTTCTCGAAATACATTTCTGATTGCGCCGGATGGGACTCTAGCGCAAATTTATAAAAAGGTGAAGCCTGAGATGCATCCACTGGCGGTTCTTGAAGATATTCTCTAGATTACAGACAATTTGGGATTTGAAATTTAAACTGTGGGAAAGGTTTTTATTTCTGGCCGCTTTGGTGCTGTTTACATGAGTTCCTTATGAAACGAGTTTGGCATTTCCTGAAGAATGTGATGGGAGTTGTGTTTCGGCATCCTATTACGGGGACGAGCATTATTGCAAAGCTGTCGGATGGCCGAATTGTCATGCTGCGGCGACGGGACAATGGGCTATGGAGTTTGCCTGGAGGAATTGTGGATTGGGGGGAGGATATTCCGACGGCGGTGGCGCGGGAGCTAAGGGAGGAAACGGGGCTGGTGGTGACGGCTGTGAATCGGTTGGTGGGGGTATATTCGGATTTCGATCGAGATCCTCGAATGCATTCGATTTGTGTGGTGGTGGAGGTGGAGGCGGAAGGGATTATGGCGGGATGGGATCCGTTGGAGGTGGTGGAGGTGCAGGCATTTTATCCGGGGGCGATGCCGATGGGGAATTTGTCTCATGATCACGATCGGCAATTGCGGGATTATTTTAATGGTTTGACGACGTTGGCTTGATTTTGGGGATGGGGTGCGGGATGGGTGGGGGCGGGAAGAATGATGCGTTGCTTTGCTTAACGCATCCTATGTTGGATTTTTGGGGTTGGATTTTTGGGGTTGGATGGTGGATGTTGGGCGGGGGTGGATTACATTGCATTACAATAGTAAGTAACATTTGCGGATGGTGTGCTGGCGATGACTATAGGCTCAAATGTGGAATTTTCGACCCAATCTTCAAGCATCGACGCAGAGGCGATCGAAGCTCGAAATGCGGCGGTGATGGCGATCGAGCCGGATGAGGATTTTGATGCCTCGGAGGATCCCCAGAGTGATGACTATGCCGATGATAGGGAAATGTCGGTGTTTGACCATTTGGAAGAGCTGCGGATGCGGATTTTTTATTCGTTGATTGCGGTGGGTGTGGGGATGGCTGGGTGCTTTGCTGAGGTCAAGCCGATCGTGAAGCTGTTGGAAGTTCCGGCGGAGGGCGTGAAGTTTTTGCAGTTGTCGCCGGGTGAGTTTTTCTTTGTATCGATTAAGACGGCGGGATACTCTGGGCTGATCCTGTCTGCGCCGTTTATTTTGTATCAGATCATTGCCTACGTGACGCCGGGATTGACGAAGCGGGAGAAGCGGTTTTTGGCTCCGGTGGTGTTGGGTTCGAGTGTGCTGTTTCTGGCGGGGCTGGCGTTTTCGTACCTGGCACTGATTCCAGCGGCGTTGAATTTCTTTGTGTCCTATGGCGCAGATGTTGTGGAGCAGGCTTGGTCTATTGATAAATATTTTGAGTTTGTGCTGCTGTTAATGTTTAGCACCGGGTTAGCGTTTCAGATTCCGATCGTTCAGGCGCTACTCGGCTTCTTAGGAATTGTGTCGTCGCAGCAGATGCTATCGGCTTGGCGCTATGTGTTGGTCGGTGCGGCGGTGCTGGGGGCGGTGATTACGCCTTCGACGGATCCGTTGACGCAGAGTTTGTTGGGCGGTGCGGTGGTTGTGCTGTACTTAGGTGGGATTGGGCTGGTTAAGTTACTAGGAAAATAACGATGACTTATAGCGAATTCACCTTGCCTCGACTCATCAAAGCGGGATTGGGGCAGTGCGGTGCGGAAATGGTGGCAGCCCAACAACTGAATGCGCGATCGGATTTACATCAGCCCGTCTATGGTTGCGTCACGACGGGGAGTGAATGGAAGTTTTTGAAATTGGTCGATCGCACTTTAGAAATTGACCAACATGAATATTTCATCAATGAAGTCCCCGTGATTTTAGGCGTTTTGCTTTCGGTGTTTGATGCGGTGAAATTGCCCGATCGCCCCTCAAAGTCTGGGTCAGATTGACATGGTACAAATCTGCGTTAGCATCAATTGCAAAGTAACTTGAAGTCTAGATTTAGTATAAGTTCCAAAGAAGCCGTCCTTGAGATGATGCATGATCTCCCCGCCGAGGTTTCGCTCTCGGAAATCCTACGAGGTATCGAAAAAATTGCTGTCGCCCAACAACGTGTTGCCGACACACAGGTCAGTACACTCCGATCGTCAGTAACAGCAGCATCAATTCTCAATCAAGCTCTAGCGGCGCATCATGCAACGAATTAGCAATCTTGAAGGACGATCGATCGCCCAAAATTAAGGGTTGGGGACGATCGTTGCTATGATGAATGAATAGTCATAATCCCGATCTTTGTATGAACTATAACGACCTTATTACGATCGACCCTGGAAAACGCAGCGGTAAGCCTTGTCTTCGAGGGCTGCGGATTACGGCATATGACATTTCGGAGTATTTGGCGGGTGGGATGAGTGAGACGGAAATCTTAGAGGATTTTTCTGAGTTGACGGCAGATGATATTAAGGCTTGTCTGATGTTTGCGTAATTGGTAACAAGGATGCCGTGACGATCGAACATTCTCAATCAAGCCAATTAACCAATTTGAGATTAGGAACATTTTTAAAATCTTTTAGTGAGATTCGATCGACGTTTGTTTTCGTCCTAGGTGAAATTCATGTTGTGATTGTAGCAAAAGGCCGATCGACCCCAATCCAAAATTACCAATCCAAAATCGATCGCCCCCCAGCATCCATTTCTCATGACACTGCATCCGGTGCTATGGTTATGCCATGTTCAGCTCTTTGCCTCGCGTTGTAGTTGATACAAATGTTTTATTTGAAGGTCTGACCAAGCAGGGTGGGTCTGCGGGTCTGATTGTGGATGCATAGTTGACGGGTTGGATAGTGGTATGTGTCTCTAATGCACTTGCTTACGAGTATGAGGATGTTCTGTCACGAAAACTTTCGGCAGTTTGCTGGCAGAAAATTCGACAGGTATTGGCGTTGTTGATTGAAGATGTTCAATTTATTGATATCTATTTTTCGTGGCGACCGTCTTCGCCGGATGCGGGAGATGAATTAGTGATTGATTGTGCGATGAATGGAAATGCGATTGTGATTACCTCTAATGTTCGCGATTTTCGGAATGCACAGGAGTCTCTGGGGTTGCGGGTGATGACGCCGATCGAGTTTGTGAATGGATTAGATTTAGGAGATGAGTTATGAGCCGCTTAACGTTGAGATTACCGGAAACATTGCATCAACAGCTTGCGCAGCTTGCCGATCGGGAGGGTGTTTCGCTGAATCACTATATTGTGTATGCATTGACGCGCCAAGCGACTTCGAGTGATCAGGTTCAGGTGAAGTCGGAGGCGGAGGTTTTGCAACAACAGGAAGCCTTTCAACAACTTAAACAACGGTTGGGCGAGACTTCGAGGGTTGAAGTTGAAGCGCTTTTAGCACAGCGTGAGCGGGTTGAACCGGAAGCCGATCTTCAGCCAGAAGTTGTGGCACGTCTACAAAAACGCCTCCAAAAACGGGCCTAGTCTTGGAATTCTAGTCGATCGTAACAATCGGTCAAAGCTTGAGGAATGATCCTCTTTTGATGTCAAGTCGTTTGGTTATTACTGATGAATAGAAAACAAATTAAAAAGAACGTCTGGAAAACAATCATAGCTTCCGCCGTAATTGGATTAATTATAGTACTTCAATTTTCTGGAAATCCAGTTCAGAAAGCTTGTGCAACTAAAGATACGATCGATAAAACCTTGGTTAATTCTGTTTTAAGGATTGAGGAAGTTCACCATGCTGATCATGGAGAATTCTTAAAGTCGATTTTAGATATAGAAAAATATTATCCAGAAAGTATGCATGATCTGAATTATTTACATTCACAAATACCTTCTAATAAGTGGGATCTAAATCTGTATTCGCAAAATTATACCTTGGTTGTTTTCGCTATTGCAAAGTCTTCGAGATATCAAAGATACAGTCTTCATAGCTCAGTTGGAATCTTGAAATTTGATTCATCTCGAAAGCGTTATGCTGTAAAGCATTGCCGTTCGGATCAACCTGGCTCAATAACCGTCAATCAATCAGTGGCTCAGCAAAGCTACAGGTTCTCTTGTCCAATTGGAACTCATGAGAATTGCTAAGGGCAAACCTATTCTTTCGATCGTTGACTGGCTAAACAAACACTACCTGGGATAATCTCAGCCTTAATCATTTTGTGAAAGGCCGTTAACTATTAAGTTGGGCTAAAAACACATCTGGGTCAACGATCGCAATTCCCCGAAACGGATTCAACACTAACAAATCCCGATCGCCCGTCACGATGAAATCAGCTTGTCCATTGACCGCTAACGCGAGGAACTTATCATCTTTTGGATCTCGACAAGCCACGACAAGTTCTTGCATCTCAACCCAAACAGCATCATTCAAAATCGTCTCCAAAAACTCAATTCGCAGCGCTTCCACCACATATCGATCGAACTTTGGTCGAGACAGAACCTCATGCCACTCTTCAAAAATCGCTTGTGAAATGAGAAGGGTTTCGCCTTTCAAAATCTGACGCAATGCGATCGCAGGCTGAGACGATCGAAACAATACCGCACTGACCAATACATTGGTATCGACAACAACGCGCAAAACCTTACTCCTCTAACAGCGTTGCTAAAATCTCTGGCGTTAATCCATTCGCTTCTGCTTGTTGACTCATTTCATCCATAATCTCAATCACACTTCGTCTCGGACGCACAGCATCTCGCAGCTTGAGATTCAGTAACGTACTCAATTTCTGCTGACTTTGCACAGATGCCGCACGATAAAACTCAGCCACCTCTGCATCCACTTCGATCGTAATCGTCTGCATTCCATTCATAGCTTAAATCCCTTAAACTTCCCTAATTGTATGTCAGCTTTGAAACAAGCAGCCACAGCCCATCCCATGAATCCACACCCCCACCTTCCTCACACAGATCTCGCCGCGACGCCCGCGCAAACTTCCACAAGAAGCCCTCCGCCTCTTCCCCCGTCACTACCCCGTTCACGAAGTGTTGCTTTAGCAAATCGATCGCATCCTTCTGCACCCGCACCTGCGATCGCAACATCCGCAGCTCATCTATTGCATCCTTCTCATCCACGATCGGCATCCCCCGCGCCG
The DNA here is from genome assembly GCA_043764895.1 of Synechococcales cyanobacterium. Lineage (GTDB taxonomy): Bacteria > Cyanobacteriota > Cyanobacteriia > Leptolyngbyales > Leptolyngbyaceae > JAAFJU01. Next base: position 9,636 of record JAYUJY010000118.1, read on the forward strand.
CCATCAACTGCCGATCGACCTCGATCGACATTTCCCGCACCTGCACTTCACTCAGCATTTGCCCATTCTCCCAAAGAATACAATTATTCTACGATCGCGATCGAAAGACTTGATCAGTGGTCAGCGTTAGACCGGGAAACGTCGGGGAAACGATCGGATCATTGCCCTGTAAAATTTGCGTTTCGTATTCATCATCGATAAGCGTGCAAAGCGTGAGTGTTGGCTGTTTCGGTTTACCAATGTGTCGAATGCCTCCGAGTGCCGCGTAGTCAATGATCCAGTATTCGGGAATTTGTAATTGGGCGTAGTCTTCAAATTTACGGGAATAATCGTTTTGCCAATTGCTACTAACAACTTCTGCAATAAATTTAATGGAATTTCCGAGAGTAATGATCGGTTCTTGCGACCACCGGGGTTCGAGGTGGAGTTGGAATCGGTCAAGGACGACGAGATCTGGGCGAAAGGCGATCCGGTCTCCGAGCGGTTTGATCAGGCACCGTTGAGGGATGAAGTAGGAAAGATCTAAGCTATCAATCTGGACATTGACTTTACGACTCACGAAGGCTGCGACTTCCTCATGCTCACCTGTAGGTTCCAAGTCAAATACTTCTCCGTCAATTAGTTCATAACGATCGTCCCCGCCATATTGAATCAGAAATTCTTCAACGGTGAGCGATCGAGCTTGGAGTGGGCGTTCAATGGCGAGGGTCATCGGCGTTACGGGTGCCGCTCTGGCAGTATTGGCTCACGACATTCAGTATACCCAAAATTGGAGGTTGGGGGCGCGTAGAACGCTGAGATACCAAACGGCGTAGGGCCGCAGGAACATACTCTCTCGACATAATCGTCAATTAAAGAAGGGGAAGACTCAAATCCTAATGGTGGATCGATCGCAATAACTCCAATTCTTCAGCCTCAAAACCAGGCGTCCGAATCCCCAACTCATCCATCAACGCACCCCCCGCAATTGCGCCAGATCCACCAAAGACACCCTGATTAATTCGCAGAAAAACTCATCTTCCCAAAACCCCGTACGGGCCTGCATCCCAGGCCCACCCCACCCAAAATCTCCCACCCTCTCCTTCTAAGCGAGAACCCATTTCCCCTCTTAAACCGCGATCGCCTTCTCCGGTTCCGCAACTTCAGAAACCTCTTCAGATCGATCGGCCTGAGCCGCCAAATAAATCGCCAACTGAGCCTCAATTTGCTCCTTAACAATCACTCGATACTCCACAAAGTGTTCAATCTGAGCACAGGTCGTTAGATAACTACTAATGCCCCCCGGATTCAGCTTCTTAAGGCTCCACAGATTACGCCAGAACGGCACTCGCGTATCCCGCACGACCCCCTGCCGCCAGCAAATCGTCGCCAACGCCTTCACCGTAATCCAGTCGATCGGCTTTTTATTGCGCTTGCCCTTATCGGGATAGGTCGCCTCGCCCAAGAGCAAAAAGTGACGATAGGTGCGATCGAGGAAGCTCTTCGGCTCATACAACCGCCAGAACGCATCCACATACTCATTGGCAATATCTTCTAATGGACGAGTCGGGACAAAATTCATCAACGTGGTTTGATTAATCCCGGCGGACTCCCCTTGCTTCAGCATTCGTCCTTCTTTGATCAGGCGATGCATAAGGGCCGTGTCCGGCAACGCTTGCAGCATACTAAACAACGCCGTGGGCACCGTGGTCAGTTCCACAAACTTCACAATCCGATCGCCCGCCCCCTTCTTCTCCCCGTCGAAACCAATGATGAATCCCGCCATCACCCGCAAACCCGATCGGGCAATATTGATCACCGCATCACTGAGCGGATCGCGGGTATTTTGAAACTTCTGAGTCAGTGCGAGGCTATCTTCATCGGGCGTTTCGACTCCCAGAAACACGGCCCCAAAGTTGCACTGCACCATCATGTCCATCATTTCCTGATCCTTCGCCAAATCAACCGACGCTTCAGTTGAGAAGGAGAACGGATAGCGATGTTCCTGCATCCAAGGCAACAGCGCTTCTAGGAGTAACTTCACGTTGCGCTTGTTGCCAATAAAGTTGTCATCCACCATGAAGATGCTGCGCCGCCATCCTAAGTCATACAGACAGTCCAATTCCTTCAGCAACTGCTCAGGATCCTTGGTGCGAGGCTTGCGTCCGTAGAGGACAATAATGTCGCAAAACTCACACTGAAACGGACATCCGCGTGAAAACTGCACGGACATATCTGAATAAGCATCCAGGTTCAACAGGTCAAAGCGAGGCACAGGCGTTCCGGTTACATCGGGCCTGACGCCATCCGATCGAAAGGTTCCCGACTCATCACCGCGTTCGATTGCCGCCACAAACATCGGCAGCGTAATCTCACCCTCATCCAGGATCAAATAATCTGCGCCAACTGTATTCACTTCATGGGGCAATGCCGTAGGATAAGGTCCACCCACGGCCACCTTTTTGCCGCGACGTTTGGCCTCTTTGATTTGGTCCAGCATGTCTTCTTTCTGAACGATCATGGCGGACATCAGCACTAGGTCCGCCCAGTCCCAGGTCACTTCAGGAATCGTATCAATGTTTCGATCGACCAGCTTGTAATTCCACTCTTGAGGAAGAATCGCTGCAACGGTCACCAGTCCCAAAGGCGGAAGCTGAGCTTTTCGTCCGACTAGCTCCAGCGTTTTTTCAAAGGACCAAAAACTTTTCGGAAAAACGGGATATAGCAGCAGGACGTTCATAGATTACTCAGTATCACTAGGGGTATAAGCAGATCGATTGATTAAAAATCCATGATTAGACAAAAATTAAGCAGACATTAAATAAATAATTAATCCGAGTATCCGGTCAATTTATCGTTTATTAACAACTCGTGAACTCAGTCTTTATACTCAGTTTACTGGTATTTATTGCAGATTGTAGAGATTTATGTGATTTTAATGGGATCCGACAGCTAAGGCGTCTGAGCTTTAAGCAAAACAACGCGGCGGGCATCAACGACCATCGCCAAGAACCCTCGATCGCTCAAAAGCTGCATGATAGAGTTGGCGGCGGCTTGATCGTCGGTTCGGTTGGCTAACAGATAGGGCCGTTCACCATAGGAAACAACGCCAACTTTTGCATTGATCGCCTGTCTGAGTTGCGCGGCGGCTTCAGGGCGATTGTTGTAATTTACAATGACGGCGTACCCTACTCCTAAGACTTTAGGGCCGTAGGGCAAAAGCATAGATCGAGGGGTAGTCGGTGTTTGAGTGGGAGCAGGCGTGGACGCTGTAGACAAGGCTGGGGGCGACGCTATTGTAACTTTGACTCCGGTGGTGCGAATGAGGTATTGTCCCCACACCGATGCCGCAGACTCCGTACTAAACCCGCCAATGCGCGTCACCGTTTGCCCCAAGTATCGACAGATATTGATCGTGGCATCACTCGGAGCCTTCGATCGCACAAGCGCCTGCGACTCAGATGAAGCCGTCGGAGCTAGCAGTAGATATTCCCCTCGGGCGGGGGAAGCACAATCGATCGGGGCTTGCGCTTTAGCGGGAAGGGCAAATAGCACGATCGCGCTGATGCAAGCTAATCCAAGGATTTCTCCCGTAGAACGCCCCAAATTAGACCCCGGATTAAACTGACTTCTGACCATAACCCTCTTCCTTCGTTGTTTAATTTCAACGTTCTAAGCCGCATTTGCCAGCGACGCCACAACCTGATGAATCGCCTCATCGCTCTGAAATTCGCCCGTAATCACAAACTCCAACCGCAACTTTAGCCAGATGATAAATGACTTGTTCGTCGAAACGATCGCCGCCGCAGGCTTAGGAATTTGGACGTTGATCGCCGCAAACTCGGGCTGCTCTAAAAACGCAGGCTGCTGAACTAACCAAAAATCAATCTCTTTTTCATTCTCCTGATAGTTTCGGAATCGCTCCGTGAAAATCTCATGGGTCGGCTCTTCTTGGAGCATGAATCGATCGCTGGCCACTACGTAGTAATAGGTCGTCATGGGATTAGAAAATTAAATTACAGGATGATGGATAGACCGTTCTCGCGACTCTTCGCTGTTCTTAGCGACTCTTCACGACTCTTCGCGGTTGTGAGAGGCTGGATGACTGCCGGAGTAAACCACGCCCCGCTCCACATCCATCGTGACAATTTCACCGTCCCGAATCACGGACAGGGCATCCATCACGCCCACAATCACCGGAACATTCAAGCGCATTCCGATCGTCACCGCATGACCCGTAACATTACTATCTTCAGTAATGACGCCCCGTGCCTTTTTGATCGCTTCAACGTGGGACGCACTGGTGGCTGTGATCACCAAGATTTCGCCCGACTGGAACTGTGCGGCATCCTGTTCGGTTCGCACAATCCGAGCACGCCCGCTTACCGTTTGACCTTCCCCAAAGCCAATGCCTTTGCCTCGGACTGCTGTAACCACTTCCACCTTGAGCAAATCGGTCGATCCCGATACGCCCTGGAGCGTTCCGGCGGTCAAGACCACGAGATCACCCGGAGCCACTATGCCGCGCTCTTGAGCCACATTAATGGCGGCGCTAAAGGTTTCCCAGGTGGTATCGAGATCCAGCATGAGCAGGGGTTTGACGCCCCACACCATCTGGAGCTGACGCGCAACATCGACATGGGGCGTAATAGCAATAATCGGCGTCACAGGCCGAAACTTCGACACATTTCGGGCCGTCGCACCAGATTTGGTCAAGGTCATAATCGCCGAGGCTCCAATTTGACCTGCGATATTGCCGACGGCCTTACTGATGGCATTCGGAATCGATCGGCTGGCTTGTTCGGGGTTGCGATTGATTTGTTCTTGTTCGGTCCGAATGGCGATCGTGGCCATAGTGGCGACCGCTTCGACGGGAAATTTACCCACCGCCGTTTCGTTGGACAACATCACCGCATCCGTGCCGTCAAAAATGGCGTTGGCAATGTCAGAGACTTCCGCACGGGTGGGACGCGGATTGCTCACCATGCTATCGAGCATCTGAGTCGCCGTAATAATGGGAATACCAATGCGGTTGGCGGTGGCAATCAGGCGCTTCTGGAGAATGGGGACATCTTCCGCCGGAAGCTCAACGCCCAGATCCCCGCGTGCCACCATGACACCATCGGACAGCAGCAAAATTTCTTCCATTTGCTGAATGGCTTCGTGTTTTTCAATCTTCACCACGACGGGGGTATTTTTTCCGGCGCTGGAGATAATTTCCTTAATTTCCTTAACGTCTTCAGGATTGCGCACAAAGCTCAAAGCTACCCAGTCCACGCCATGATCTAAACCAAAAATTAGATCCTCACGGTCTTTTTCCGTCAGCGCCTTAATGGATAGGCAAACCCCTGGAAAGTTGACGCCCTTATTATTCGAGAGCGTGCCACCCACCACCACAGTGCAGTGCAATTCACCCGCTGCCTTGTCGATCGAGTCCACGATCATTTCGACTTTTCCGTCATCCAGCAAAATAGTTGCCCCTTCAGGCACTTCTTGCGCCAAAGGTTCGTAGGTGATGGAACTGATGGCCTGAGTTCCCGGAATCTTGGCGCTGGTGAGCGTAAAGGGATCGCCCTTAGCCAACACGATAGAGCCATCCGTAAATTTGCCGAGACGGATTTTGGGTCCCTGCAAATCCTGAAGAATCGCAACGGGATAGTTCAGCTCGTTGGACACTTGACGAATGAGGCGGATACTGCGCAGATGATCCTCATGAGTGCCGTGGGAAAAGTTGAGTCGGAACGTGGTCGCTCCGGCTTTGACGAGTTCCCGAAGAACCTCAGGGCTACTGGTGGCAGGTCCGATCGTCGCTACGATCTTGGTTCGACGGCGAGAATGTTGCAGTTGCATGAACGAATTGCGTAATGAATTGAACAATCATGAAGCTCGTGAAATGCTATCACTATTTAGTGACCGAACACTTCCCCCTTCAAAAAAGCTCTCATATGCCCCCGAAAACAAGCCCCGTTCGGCTAACACTCAACTCTCTAAATCTATCTCTTTGAATAGAGGAAATACTGCACAAAATCATCGCCTGCTTGAGGTCTTATTAAAGTGAGGGCGTCTTTGAGTTCGGCCACCGATTCAGCCGAGGGATCGCGGCTTTCATTGACCCAGCGGCTGATATTCGATCGATCGATACTCATGCTTACGGCAAGATGATTTTGGGTTATTTGATAATCCTGCAACACCCTTTTCAAGGCTTTCCCGGCGCGCCCCATAGGTCAAACTACTCTTGCATTGTGCAAATTGGTGAGGGTTGTGGGACGCTTGCTGGCTTAGACGAGGTTGGACCTCACGATTTGGGCGGTTGCATTTGCGGGCAAACTCGCTTCGAGCGTGAGACAATTTCTGCCATCTGTCTGCAAACGGTACTCCACACGATCCATTAAGCGATTCAAAATTAGCCAACCATATCCGTGCTCCTGCTTATCTTCTGGGGCAGGCGCGCGGTAGTTTGAGGGATCGTACCCTTCTCCGCGATCCCAGATTTCAAGGGACAGTTCCCGATCGCGAAGCTCTAACTTCAAGACCACAGGGAGATTAGGCTGATCGCGGTGAGCATGACGCACGACGTTGGAATAGGCTTCGACGAGCGCCAGACGCAGACGGCTAGTTTGACGGGTCCAGTCGATGTCATTGCCGAGTTCGAGTTTGAGAGTGCTGAAGAGCCATTCTTCGGCAACGGCTAGGAAACGGAGGTCGCTGGGGAGATGAAGTTCTGTTTTCATGGCTTAGAGCACCTCCAGAGAAAGCATCGTTTGGTCATCTTCTTGCGTCACGGTTTGGGCGCGAATTTGTTGGAGGAGGTGTTTGAGATCGAGGGTGCTGCCTTCTTCTTGAAGCAATCGCCACAGGCCGGATTGCTGAAGCATTAGGGTCGAACCGTTGTTTGGGGTGTGCTCGGTGGAGAAGCGATCGATGGGCGATCGTTCTTCCCGGATGGTCGCTTCGGTGACGCCATCGCTGGTGAGCAGAAAAATATCGCCCTGGCTCAAGTCCAGATCTCCCGCCGGGGCCACCCAGCGCTGACGAATGCCTAGGGGAATGCCACGCGTGGTCAGATACTCCGGCTCCTCGCAAGCGCTGAGGCAGGACCATTTCATGGGATAGAGGTGGCCTGCATTGGCGTAGGTCAGCTTGCGGGTGGCGGGGGTATAACGGGCGATCACCATCGTGATAAAGCAGTTGGTGCTCACCAAATCGTCGAACAAAATCCGGTTCAGGTTTTGCATCACTTCTTCAGGTTTTGGGGAGCCTTCTTGGGAGAGTTCTCGGCGCAACACTGAAATAGAGCTAGCCATGAAAAGCGCTGCCGGAACGCCTTTCCCCGACACGTCGCCCACCGCCAGCCACAGATCGCCCTGGGGATGTTGATACACTTCAAAAAAGTCGCCCCCCACCTCTCGTGCGGGGTGGCAGCAGGCTTGGACCCGGAGATCTTCTAGAATCGGGAGAGTTTGACGCAGCAGATTGTTTTGGATTTGACGGGCGACGCCGAGTTCGGCGCGCATTTGCTCGGCTTGCTGCTCCGTGCGCTGGTAGAGTTTGGCCTGGGAAATGGCGATCGCCGCCTGTTCCACCACAGTTTCCATCAGTTGGATATCTTCTGAGGACCAGGCAACCGTCCGGCACAGGGTCAGAATCGCTAGCAGATCTCCCTGGCAGGTACAGGGCAAAATCACCCGATCGATCGGGTGTGCTTCATCTGAGGTGCGCGCGGGGAGTTGATACGACCGACACTTAGATTCGCTCGTAATCGGCTGATAGAGAATTTTTTGGAGTTGCTCTTGCAGGCCGGGGTCGCCCTTAAGGCTCTCTAGTTCGGCACTTGGGTAGCAGACGGGCTTGCTGAGCTGAATGCCGCTCTCAACGGGATAGAGGACGGAGCTGTTGGCGTCAAAAATCGTGCCTAGGGCGGTCACGAGGGTCTGGAGCATACTGCGATAGTCGAGGGATTCTCGCATGGCCGTCGTGACAGTATTGAACAACGATTCTCGCCGCAGCGATCGCCGGAGTTCATCGGTGCGCTGTTTGAGTACGCGGTAAGTCTCAGCGGCTTGTTGAATCACGACCTGGAGCTGCTGCTGATTCCAGGGTTTGGTGATGTACTTAAAAACTTTGCCAGAATTAATAGCATCCACCAGATCTTTGACGTCGGTGTAGGCCGTCAGCACAATCCGAATGGTGTCTGGGTAGTGCTCGGCAGTTTTGCTAAGAAACTCAGTGCCCAACATTTCTGGCATTCGCTGGTCAGAAATAATGATGGCGACTTCACCGTGTTTTTCCAGCAGTTTTAGCGCTTCGATCGCACTTTCCGATCGAAGCACCTGAAAATCCAGCCGAAAGGTTCGATAAAGCAGATCAAGGTTGTCTGGTTCATCGTCCACGATCAGCATTTTTAATTTAGCGGTGGGGCTGATATCCATGCGGTGGGGTTCTTGTAAAGCTTTTACATGGAGAGTACCCGCATATCCGCGAAAATTCACGGAAACTTTAAATAGACGGAAATTTAGGGCGTGGGAAAGCCCAATCGACCCGCCAAGCTAGGCGTTAGGGGTAAGAGCACCATGACCATTAAGAACAGCGCCAGTAAACCGAGGGCCGCGCGGGTGTCGTCGGGTTCGGTGAGTTCATTCAGGCTGGGGCGTTCGAGGTTGCGCTGAAGAAAGAGAATCACAATAGCCCAGTACAACGCCAGTGAATTCACTAAGGAGACGATCGCCAACAGAATCAGCGTTGCCAGACTCGCGCGACTCGCGATTTTACGACCGTAGACCGCCTGCACCATGCGTCCACCATCGAGCTGACCCGCAGGCATCAGATTAATCGCTGTAATCACGAGTCCCAGCCAGCCGAGAATCACCAGCGGATTGACCGCCACAACCGTCTCTTGAACCGCATTTCCTAGGACCACCCGAGCCAGCGTCCCCACGAGCACCGATCCTTCAAAGAATTCTGTCGGCACCTTGAACTGGCTATTGGGGTTCGATAGCAGCAGGCCAATCAGCAGCATCGCAAAGGATAAAATCCCCCCAGCGGCTGGACCCGCTAGCGCCACATCAAATAGCACGTTACGATTTTTTAAAATGGATTCAAATCGGGTCAGTGCGCCAAAGCAGCCAATTTGCCACGTCGGGAAGAAAAAGGGCAGGCTGAGTTTCACATCATAGCGATCGGCCATCAGCCAATGGCCCAATTCATGAACCGTTAAGACTGCAACAATGCCCAGCCCGATCGGCACCACTTCATTCAGACGCTGGGGCGACGTGTAAAAGTCAAAGCCCTGCAAAATTCCAGCGGTTTCAAAGCAGGTGGCAATGGTTCCGATCGCCAGCAGGACGGCTAATATTTTTTGGCTGGTGGTCATAGGCTTGGGATCGTTGCTGCTGGGGAGCACGACGATCGTGGGGCGGCTTTCTTGGTTTTCGATCAGGAAAAGACGATAGCGATCGCCGACTTTTTCGTGAAGTAACCCCGTGAGCTTTTCAAAACTGGGTTCTAATTTTCCGCGCAGGTTGCCATTAAAGACCGCGCCATCTTGGAACGGAATGGCTTCGGTGGCATAGAAGGTATCGATGCCAAAGATGCTGCGAATCAGCGTCATATCTTCGGCTGGAATGGGCACGACTTCACGCGAGTCCTCCGCTGCGACGGGTTTGACCGTTGGGAGATCAAGCGCCAGATCAGCGGTTTTGTTGGCGGTATCGGCGGCGTTGACATCATCTCTGGCTTTGATCAAGGCTTCGGCGCGTTTGGCCAGTTCCTCAGGGGCGATCGATCGGACTTTCTGGCCGATGATCACGTAGGAGGCGGTAGAGGACACAAACAAAATCAACATCCCAGCGAGATTGAGATAGACGCCCGCTGAACCCAGGATAAAAAATATCAGCCAAGGCAAAAGTAGCGTCCCCGACTGAAACCAAGAGTACACCCCCAGTTTCCCGTAGGAGCGCGCCCGCCATCCACTCCATCCCACCATCAGTACTAGCAAGAGCACAATCAAAGCCGTAATCATGATTTCATCCTGGTTCCATCTGAAAATCTAATGCACTGTCTAAATCCAACGTCTTGTCTAAATCCAACGTCTTGTCTAAATCCAACGCATTGTCTAACGCATTGTATATGGTGACATATTCCTCGTTGGGTTAGGGTCACGGCGAGCCATGCCCCTACAAGGTCCGGGTTCAAGAGACTGTAGGGGCATGGCCATGCCGTGCCCCTAACCTAACGGGGTTTTAATACAGATCCTATTTACGCCGCGCAGTACTAGGGCAAACTATACAGGCTCGATCGCCAAACTCACGAAGAGCGATCGCACCTCTCCCGGCGCAACCGTGAGCAGATGTTTCCCGGTGTTCATGGCATTGCGGGGCGCACTCCAAGGTTCAAGGCAGTAGAAATCCAGTTCTTTAAGCGTCCAAAAAACCAAGGTCGAAAACTCGGAATCGCAGCTAAGAACCAGCTTTTTCTGACTTTGCAGATCCGAAACCGTTGCACCCGATCGGCTCAAGTCGCCAAAGGACAAATCAATTTCACCCTTGCCAAAATCAAAGGTATTTGAAAACGGGGTTCCGGAGGTGGCGGTTTTGCCCCAGGATTCAGTGGCCGGGATATCAAACTGAAGCTGCGATTTATCAGCCACAGTAAAATACGGATGAAAACCAGCGCTGAAGGGCATGGGCCGATCGCTGTGGTTCATATACTTTTGGTCGATGGTCAGCGTGTTGCCTTTAAGCACGTAAGTAAACGCAACCTCAAACTCAAACGGATAGCCCACCAAGGTTTCAGGCGTGCTCTTCAAAGTCAGCGTGATGCTTGCAGCCCCGTCGGTGCCCGTCTCAGTCACGGCCCAAACCATATTTCGGGCAAATCCATGCTGATTCAACGGATAGGTTGTCCCGTCAAGCGTGTAGGCATTATCTGGAAGATTTCCGCAAATGGGAAACAGGATGGGATTGCCGCCGCGAATGCTGTTTTTAGGATCTTGGTAGCGATCCCAGTCCATGTAGAAATAATCTTTATTTTGAATTTGCCACTCGGTGATGATTCCTCCCCGATCGGGCAACACGGCTATTGCACTTTTTGACGTCTCATCTCGAAGCCAATACGCGGGCGTTGCATAGCGAGACTCGGGACCGGGCTGAACCACTTGAACACTAAACATAAAAACCTCTAAACCTAAGATTTCCGCCGCCAAGACTCTAGCGTCCTCTAAAAGCCTTTGCAGCGGTTACCAAAAGTTTAGCGGGTTCCGGGTACCGCTTGTCCAACGGGTGTCAATGGAGGTGCAGAAACACGATCGTCCGCCGCTTTTTCAACCGTAGCCGGATCCTTGACGCTATCTTTGGCTGCATCTCTAGCCCGGTCTTTGGCCGTAGGTAAGACCGCGACCGACCCGAGATCCGGTGCAGTCGATTCGGCGTAGCGCTTGGTCATTGGTTCGAGGCTGGCGGTGGCGGGAGTGGCCGAGATCGGAGTCGGGGGAGCTTGGGTTGGAGTGACACTAGGCTGAAAATCCGGAGCGCTGATAACTGTATCTTTTGACAGCTCTGAATTGGGCGAAATGCCGTCAGGAACCTGTATTGACTCGCCGGGAGCCATGGATTCTTTTTCAAGATCATCGATCGTCGGTTCTTGGAATAATTCAGTTTGATCGAATCCAGCTTGAGCTGATGCGGTTTCGATCGATTCAGCACTGTCCAGAGTTGAATTGGGTTTGACCTGTAACTTTACGGTGGCAGGCAGTTTTCCTTGTTCGTTAACAGGCTTGAGTAGGTTCTCAGATTTTCCCGGTCCAGTGATGAAGGAATCTTGGCTCCAGGGGTTCTCTGGATCAGGAATTTTCGCAGGTTCTGGCGAAGAGGCTTTACTTGATGCAGGTTTAGCCGCATCCGGTTTAGCCAGACTAGGGGTGCTAGGTTCACCTTTGATCGGCGCTTGGGTTTCCGTTGGACTTGCGATCGCTGGGGCATCTTTACCAGACTCGATCGCGTGCGCTTGATTGGTCTTAAGGTCCAGCGTCATGGCCGACGTCATGGGCATCTGGAAAATGTCTGACACATTGGTAATCTGAGACAAAATTTGTTGTCCCGACTGACCATTCACAACCTTGGCTTGGAAGTTGCGCACCTGAACAGGCAAAAACTCCACCTTCATCTGTTGTTCTTTCAGCGAGACCTTCAGCGCAGCGGTGTCGTAATCGCTAACGGCTTTGCCGCCGAAAATAAAGTTCCCCAGCGAATAGACGATCGGGCGGCCTTTATAGACTTCTGCGCCCTGCAAGACGTGGGGATGATGGCCGACAACCAGATCCGCACCTTGATCAATAGTGAACCGGGCCAGATCAATTTGCCAATCGCCAGGATACTTTGCAAGTTCTTCACCCCAGTGATAATTCACAACAATCCAGTCCACCTGACCTCGCAACGCTTTGATATCGGCAGCGACACGATCGTTGTGGCGAGGGTTGGTTCCAGGGCTGTTAGCGGTGGCAGCATGGAGGTCAGCGTCGTAGTAGCCAAGGTACGCAACCTTTTGGCCTTTGACTTCCATAACGATCGGACGACGGGCATTTTTGATGTCAGTTCCGGCCCCAACGGATTGGATTCCGGCTTTATCGAGGGTTGCCAAAGTCTCACTCAGACCTGCGCCTTGATAATCCATCGCGTGATTATTGGCCAGATTTACAATGTCAACGCCGCCGTTTTGGAGCACTTGGACGTTTTCGATCGGCGCTTTAAAGTTAAATTTCTTGCCGGGGAGAACCTGATTTTTTTGCGTAAACGGCGCTTCTAAGTTGACCATACTGATATCGGCTTCCCGCAGCTCAGGAAGCTGAGAAAACGCCCACTGATGATCGCGGCCTACCTTGTCACTGTAGGAATTGGTTAACGCAACATCCCCACCAAACATAAGATTGACGGATGGGTCTGAACTAGTTGCCTTGTGCTGAATAATCGGAACCGTTTCGAGGGCTGCTTTGACTTGGGTCTGACCATTGGACTGCTGAACGAGAGCGCCGGAGTTTGCGCCTCTAGCCGACGCGGCGGTTTGCTCGGGGGGCGCATCGGCATAGCCCAGCCAGCAGCCGATGACAAAGGCCGCAGCAGACGATCCACTCACCAAGAGCGATCGCATGGCTTGAAACTGCTGTTTTTGCTGACTGGTTTTTTGCGGACTGGCTTGACGAATCCTGCGTTGGGTCTGCTGATCAGACGGTTTGGCCAGAGCTTGAACGGAGGCGTTAGACTTGGATTCAAGGGCATTCAGTTCAAGAAACGATCGACGGGCAGGGGAAACGATGCGCACCGACTGCTTCCATAGAATTCCCGGTTTCCCCCCATAAGCCGCAACCACATAGGCTCCATCCAAGACGTCAGAATTCAGAATCCAAAGTTGATGACACAGATATCGAATGATTCGCTTCTTAAAAACGGGAGTGCGAGGGTCTTCTTTAAAAGCTGGACGAATCGCTAAAACAAGACGGATATAACCGGGCTTGACATAACTGAGCTTCGCTTGGAGACGATGGGGCGCAAGACGCTGATTGAGCCACCAGGACAACGCAGGCAAGTGCCCACCCTGCGCCAGCTCAACCCTCGACAATTCACTGCGATCGGCCTCTTGATAAACCATTGACTCACACTACTTAATCAAACTACTTAGTTCAGACGACTTAAATTCAGACTCAGGATTCCACTCAGGGTCATGCCCAGTACACCATTCAGCACCGCTCCTGATCCAGAAGTCCCCGAATGATACTCCACATCGCAAAAGTCGCAAGAAAGTTTTGTGGATTGACAGTGGACTTGGGCCGATCGGTTGCGACTTTAGGCTCGGCTCTTGTATATTAGATATATTAAGAATTATCACAAGCAGTCATTGGCTTGTTGACAATTTGACTCAATACTTCTAGAGAAGAGCAGGTAGCCCGTGACGTCCTCCCTCCAAAATCTAACGGTAAATTCTCGACTGCGCCGTCAGGGTGTGGATCATCCCGTTGAAGCCTCGATCGTTCCACTGGATAGGTTGATTTCGGACTTCTTTACCCGATCGACGGGAGAATGGCGATCGGAACGGCGATACTTTACGTTGCCCGATGGGAAAGTGCAAGAAGTCGAAAGTCTGCTAAAGATTCAGATTCTCACTCAGGGGTGTGCAGAACTTCGGGAACTAGCGCGGCTTCATGATATTAAGGACGAGACGCTCATGACCTGCGGAGCCTTCGTGTCCTGGGACAGCAAAAATTCAATTCTTGGCAAGCCGATGTCAGCCGGATCTACGATTTTCGGGATTCACGGTGCGGTGATGTACCGCGATCGAGGGTTTGCCACGCCCAAGCCCATCACGGCAACCTTTTCCTTTAGCAACCCAGAAACCTTGGCGCTGCGAACGGAGTATCAAGGATCGGTTTTCGAGGAAGAAGTGAAGCTGATTGGGGATAAGTACCGTACCCGCCAGACCATTATTTCGCGATCGGGTGAGCAACAAATGATCGGTCAATATATCGAAAAACGGATCGTCTAGGATTTGTGGCACCATGGGGGCGGTAAATTTCGCACGTTCGATTAAACTCCCTGTGTATGAGTTCCTTAATGCCCCCGCCGATCGCCCGCACGTTGGACCGCACGTTCAAGCGATCGTCGTTTGCCGCAATTTTGATTGTGATTTTTGCACTGTCGCTGGTCCTGCGATTTTGGGGGTTGGAGCGGTTTAACACATTTGTTTTCGACGAGATTTATTACGCAGACTTCGCAGAGAACTACCTCAGCCGAACGCCATTTTTCAACGCCCATCCGCCCTTGAGTCAGTATTTGATTGCCATGGGCATTGCGATCGGTGAGAAGCTTCCCTTTGGGGCAGGTGTGGTCAATGACCTTACAGGGACGGTGCTGAAAACCTGGAGCTACCGCTGGCTAAATGCGCTGACAGGTTCTTTCATTCCGTTGGTCGTGGCCGGACTCGCGTACCAACTGACAAAACGCGATCGCCTCGCTGTTATCGCGGGGTTGCTGTCGGCACTGGACGGGCTGTTTCTCGTTGAATCTAGATATGCGCTGAACAATATTTATCTGGTTCTATTTGGACTCTTGGGTCAAGTCTGCTTTCTGGTGGCGGCTAGACGAGGCCATCAGGGAAAGTTTGGCAATCTGGGAGATTGGTCCTGGCTCCTCCTATCGGGATTTTTCTTCGGATGCTCAATCTCGATCAAATGGAACGGCCTGTGGTTTTTGATCGCCACCTTGGGTCTTTATATTGCGGCTTGGGCGGTTCGATGGATTCGAGGATCGCAACCCTTCGATCGCGCGAGTGACGACCTAGCGGAAAATATCACCCGATTGCCAATCGCACCTCTAATTGTGAGTGCGGCGATCGTGCCATTTCTGACCTATTACGTCCTGTGGATTCCCCACATCCAACAAAACCCGAAGCTTCAGTTTCGGCCCTTGCAGCGGGAGATTTACAATTACCATAAGGGCGCAACGGTGATGGGTGATGTTCATCCCTATTGCTCAAATTGGCTGACTTGGCTCGTTATGCTGATCCCGGTGGCTTATTTTTACAAAATTGGCATCAATCCCACCGAATTCATCCCCCTCAAAGCCACCAACACCGCCCTTCCCGGTGCCTCGATTTATGCGGTTCATGCCATAGGAAACCCCTTCCTCTGGTGGCTCTCGACAGCGGCGATCGCGATCGTCTTGGTCACGCTGCTTACCCGTCTGATTCCCGCGATCAAAGCCCGTCAAGTCTCGAATGACTCCTGGATCCTCCTTACTTTTGCGATCGGCTACAGCGGCAATCTCCTCCCCTGGGTCAAAATCTCCCGCTGCGCTTTTTTGTATCACTACATGGGCGCGTCGGTCTTTGCGACCTTGAGTCTTGCGTACTGCTTCGATCGCGCCTTGTCTAAGCCTAATTTGCGCGGATTTGCCATTTGGGGATTGTTCTTAATAGCGATCGGGTTTGTCTGGTGGATGCCTGTGTACTTGGGACTGCCCCTCGACTCGCCGGGGTACCAATCCCGGATGTGGTTCCGCAGTTGGGTCGAAGGGGTCAATGCGTTCAAATCCCCATCGCCGCAATGAATGCAATCTCTAAAACCCGCTCTAAAACGATCTCTCAAACCCGTGCAAATACCGCCCGATACACCGGATTTCCTGCCGCCAAAACGCCAATTTCACGTTCGGTTGGAATAGGCATTATGTTCTCTTGGGACCATTCCGGATTCTGAATCTCAAAGCTGGAATGTTCAGTGAAGCGATCGCGCATTTCTGTCGCCACCTCCAAAATGTCGGACTGAAGAAACACGATCGCCCCGCTAGACAAAAAATCAGCTAAGTCTTGAACCAATTCCGGTTGGACCACACGACGTTTATGATGACGCTTCTTAAACCACGGATCAGGAAACTGAATCGTCACGCGCTGTAACCACCCCGAAGGCAAGCCTTGCAGCAGGGGCCGTAACGTATTGTTTGCATTGCAGGATAAGTAGTGCAAATTCTGAGATCCTTGTTCAGTGCGCCATTGGTTGGCTTGGTCCACCAGCGGTCCCCGAATTTCTAACCCCAAATAATTCCAATTCGGTTCAATCTGCGCAAGCTGAAGAACAAACCGTCCACGCGCGCACCCAATATCAAGATGCAACGGCAACTCCGGATGGGCGTAAAGAGTATCCCAA
>JAYUJY010000119.1:0-26276 GCA_043764895.1 Synechococcales cyanobacterium
TTGTGGATAAATCCGATCTTGACCTGACTAAGGAAATTCTGGCTGTTCTAGCTAAGATGCCCACTCTGTAATCTTTGATTCAGAGTGGGAGTATGTCACGTCCGCTGTTGATCGCAAACAAATCGCACATTTATTAAGATCCAGAACTTGCCTTGGCGATTGAAATCGCGGCTACACAAACAAAACCCGCCGTTGCGGGTTAAGACACATAGTTGTAATCAAGCGCTATCAAAAAATGTTGGTGAAGCCTCTCCATAAGAACGATCGCACTTCCTTCAGCTCTAAAGCGTTAGAAAGTGCGATTCCCGTTTCGGGAGGCTGCGCCAACGTTTTACTAATTTATTAACCGTAACGATTTTACTTGTTCATCAACTTTTGAACGGCTTCCACAATTTGCGGCGGCTGAACGATGGTCAAGTTTTCCAATGCCCCGTTGTAAGGCGTTGGGATATCTTGCGAAGATAACCGAATCACGGGAGCGTCGAGTTCGTCGAAGAATCGATCGTTAATGGACGCAATCAACTCAGCCGCAATCCCACCTGTTTTCATGCCTTCTTCGACAATTAGAACGCGGTGGGTTTTCTTGATGGAGGCTCCGATCGTATCGAAGTCCAGAGGCTTAAGCGAAATGAGATCAATCACTTCAGGATCGAAGCCTTCTTTTTCAAGATCCTTCACCGCTTGCAAGACGTGATAGCGCATTCGAGAATAAGTCAAAATCGTCACATCTTTGCCGTGACGCACGATTTCTGCCTTATCCAATGCGCAGAGATACTCACCCTCAGGAAGATCTTCCTTGAGGTTATATAGCAACACATGCTCAAAAAACAGCACGGGATTGTTATCGCGAATAGCCGCCTTCAACAAGCCTTTCGCATTGCGTGGGGTAGAACAGGCGACAATCTTCAAGCCCGGTACCGCTTGGAAATACGTTTCTAGACGCTGCGAGTGTTCGGCACCTAGCTGACGACCGACGCCGCCAGGACCTCGAATCACCATGGGAATTTTAAAATTGCCGCCGGAGGTGTACCGCAACATTCCGGCATTGTTGGCAATTTGGTTAAAGGCAAGCAGCAGGAAACCCATGTTCATGCCTTCGATGATCGGACGAAGACCCGTCATCGCCGCCCCCACAGCCATGCCCGTAAAGCTGTTCTCCGCGATCGGCGTATCGAGCAGCCGAAACTCACCGTACTTTTCGTAAAGGTCTTTCGTGACCTTGTAGGAGCCGCCGTATTGACCGACATCCTCGCCCATGACCATGACCGTCTCATCACGGGCCATCTCTTCGTCGATCGCTTCACGAAGTGCGTTGAATAAAAGCGTCTCTGCCATTGCGTCCTCTATCCGGTTAAGCGCCAGCTATTAGCTAAACATAATGAATCCTGTCAGCTATCTATTCTAGAGGACGACGGCCTACTTTAGGAACACTTTTAGCGGGACACTAGAACTGAATCCCAACCCCACCGCTCAGACCCAATGCCGAAGCTGGACTCCCTTGGTAGGCGTTGATGCCGAGTTTTGCATCGGTGTAGACGACAATGCCCTTCGCCACTTGGGTCTCGACGCCTGCATTCAGGACCACCGAGTTGCGGGTGCCAATGGGTGAGTTGACGCCTTGGTTTTGGACAAAAGCTCCGCCGACGCCTGCATAGACATTGGTGCCTTTCGCGACGGGAATGTCGTAGGTGAGAGTCGGAACGACAGCGCTGTTGTTGCCGTTGAAGAGGACCGTGCCGCGAAGGGAGACGGGGGTGTTTGGAATGGCGACTCGACCTTGGACGTTACCGCCGAAGTTGAGACCGTCGCTTCCGGTGCCGCCGTTGGTAACGCTGCCTGCAACACCGACGCCGACGTAGCTTCGGGTCATGCCTTTGTCAGGGGTGGGCGCAGCAGAGGCCGAGCTGACAGATAGATTTACAATGGCAGCAGTGGCCGCAAGGGTGGTGAGAGCAACCGTTTTAAGAGAGAGTTTCATGAGGTAGCATCCTTAACTGAAATAGTTACAGTGGCGTAGTGTGATGGAATCAATAGGGAACCAATGCCGTGGGTGAGTTACACCTGCTGTTGCGTTCCATGATTACTTTGTCGTTTCCAGGACGGGGAAAGTTCCTGACAGTTCAAAGAGATTTTTCAACGCAATTTAATGCGCCTTAAGTCATAATTTATTGACAAAAAATCCGGACGATCGCTTTGCCAGAACCTGCCTAGGACTCAGGGATTAGACGTCCTGAAAAAAATGATTTATGAGACTTGAGGTGACTTCAGGTTCAATTGATGACAGTTCACGATACAGTTTTTAAGTGAGACATTTTAAGTGAGACATTAGGAACCCCGAAGTGATGCAGCCTGCTCCAACGCCTAGCCCATTGCTCAACTCCGATCATGAGTTGTTTAAGGAATTGTCGCCTGCCATTTCTTATCACCTGAGGAAGATGCTGCGACAAAATTACGATCGGCTGACGGACGATCCTGATCTTGAAGGAGCCTCTACGCTTTTACGCAAAAGTCCCATGGCCTCGCAGGTTCTCGCACAAGGCGGACATACCTATGAGATTACCTCACCCACCTTCATTGCCGAAATCGAAAGCCTCGTCATGCGCCATCAGACCCTCGGCAGTCAGGGCGTCAAATATCGCCAAGAGCTGCGGAAAACCGAGCAGGACATTTTTGAGCTGTTGGGATTTTCACTGCCGGATGTCAAAAATACCCACACCATTTTGATCATTGACGACACCCCAGAAAATCTGCGGCTGCTGTCGGCGGCTTTGAGCCAGCAGGGGTATGAAGTTCGCAATGCCATCAATGGTCCGCTCGCTCTCAGCCGTGCCCAAGCCATCAAGCCAGATTTAATACTCCTTGACGTGATGATGCCGGGAATGGACGGCTACGAAGTCTGTCGGCGACTCAAGGCCAATCCGCAAACCCTTGATATTCCGATTATTTTCATCAGCGCGCTTGATGCGGTCATTGATAAAGTGACGGCCTTTAGCGTGGGCGGCGTGGACTACATCATGAAGCCCTTCCAAATCGAGGAAGTCCTAGCCCGCATTGAGCATCAACTTAGAATATGGACCCTCCAACGCCGACTCGAAGATCAAAACATGCGGCTCCAACAGGAAATACAAGACCGGAAGGCCACGGAAGAACGCTATCTGACCCTGGTGGAAAATACCATTGATGGCTTGTTTAAGACCGCTATCGACGGCCATTTTCTATCTGCCAATGCTGCACTGGCGAGGATGCTAGGCTACCCTTCGGCGACGGTGCTGATTCAGGAATTGGACAATGTGGCTCATCTCTATGCCGAACCTCGACGCCGAGCGGAATTTATGATGCAAATCAAGCAGACGGGGGAGCTACATCAGTTTGAGTCGCCTGCAAAGCGTCGGGATGGGTCGCCGATTTGGATTACGGAAAATGCGCGCGCAGTGCGGAATCCTTTGGGAGAGCTGTTGTACTACGAAGGAACGGTCAAAGATATTACCGAAATCAAAGGTGCAATAGACGATCGGCACAAGCGTAAGCAATACATTCGGCAGTTGTTGCTCAGTTTGTTTCCTAAGTCCATTGCCAAGCAAATTCTCCGGCAAGGCCAATCGTCAGTGTCTCGATCGGGCGAGGGCATGGTGCTCTGGGTGAACTGGAGTGCGCTGACCCAGATTTGGCTCAATACGAGTCCGGATAGTTTGATTAGTGGCATGGGTGATGTCGTGGGGCGATGTGATCATTTGGCCGAAAATTATGGCATTGAGCACACGCAAATTCGCGGCAATGTCTACTTAGCGGTGGCTGGGTTTCCGACAACGCAACTCGATCCCGGCAGTCGGCTTGCGAACTTTGCGCTTGCCATTCAAGAAGTCCTTCGGCAGCTTCCTCCGGCGTTCAGTGATCCCAGTTTCGTGCGTATGGGAATCGGGCAGGGTCAACTTTTCGCGGGGGTCGTGGGCGATCAAAAACTGAGTTATGAGGTGTGGGGCAGTGCGGTCGATGGGGCACAGCAGCTTTGTGAGGGAAGTCTGCCGGGGCGCGTCCAGGTGTCCGATCGCGTTGCTCAGGCCATTAAAAACACCCACCGATGTGAAGAAACCCGAAAGACCAGTGCCTTTGAAGCCAAGGGTCGATCGTCGTTTTGGTTAGAAGGCCGAAGATGAGCAGGTATGAACGCTGGTGTTTTGAACCATTTCTAACAGGAACTCGCTATGCCCCTTCAATCTGAAACAATTCAAGACGCACCTGCTTGGGATTTGTCAGATCTCTACAGCAGCCTAACAGATCCTAGAATTCCGGCTGATTTTACGACGCTAGAACAGGAAGCCGCTGCATTTCGATTAGCCTACCGCGATCGGGTTTCGGCGTTAACCCCGCCTGAGATTCTTGCGTGCTTGCAAACTTTGGAGTCGATGTTTCAACGGCTGGGTGCGCTGTATGCCTTCCCTGGATTGATGTTTGCGGCAGATACGCGGGATCTGGAGGCCAAACGAGGGAGCGATCGGGCCATGGAAGCCTCCACGGGAATTGAGAACCAGATTCTCTTCTTTGATCTCGAATTAAAGAAACTAACGCCATCACAATTTGCAACGCTGCTGGCCTCACCTGAGTTACAGCTTTACCATCACTACCTGACGAAGATGGCGAACTATGCACCCTACGCGTTGTCTGAAGACGTTGAGCAAACGCGGAACCAAGATGCACTCACGGGCCGTGAAGCGTTTATTCAACTGCGGCAGGTGCATTTGGGTGAGCAAAAATACACGCCTGTAACGTCGCCCGATGGAACCTTGGCCGATACGGAGGCGGCTTTGGGTGCGCTGTCGTTTCATCCTGACCCGGACATTCGCACCGCCGCTTATCACTCGATTCGATCGGTGATGGCGACCCACAACTCGCTCTACGGCTATATCCTAAATGCCGTTGCCCAGGATCACCGTCTTGAAAACAAGATGCGCGGCTATGATTCAACGTTGGAAAAATCACTCCTAGGCGATCAGGTTTCTAGGCCCGTCTTTGACGCCATCATGACGGGAATGAACGATCGCGTCGATTTGTTTCAACGCTATTATCGCCTCAAAGGTCAGGCGCTAGGACACAAGATTCGATCGGCTGATTTGTATGCTCCTTGGGAAACTGTGGCTGTACCGCCGATTCCTTACGAAGACGGCGTGAAAACCTTAATGGCGGCGATCACGCAGTTTGATGTGAATTATGCACGGCGCGCGGAGGAGTTTTTCCTCAAGAATTGGGTCGATGCAACGGTGCGTCCCGGCAAGCGAGGGGGTGCGTTTTGCTGGTCTGTTTATGGCAAACATAGCTATCTGCTGCAATCCTACACGCGGGATTATAGTTCGCTCTTTACGTTGGCTCATGAGATGGGTCATGGGTTGCACTTTACGTACCTAGGCGATCGTCGATCGTATTTCAACAGCAATCCGCCGATGGTGTCTGCTGAAATCGCATCTACGTTTAACGAACTGTTGTTGCTTGATTATTTACTGAAGCAAGCTGAAGACGATCCAGCGTTAACCAAAACGTTAATTACTCGACAACTCGAAGACCAATTGAGTCTCTTGTTTCGCCAAAGTACCATCAGTCGATTGGAGCTTCTGATTCACAACAGCGCGACTGAAGGGACCTTTGATGCGACCTTTGTGAACGCGACTTGGATGGAGCTTTACCAAACTCTTTGTGGCGATGCTGTGGAGCTTCTCCCCGAACATCAATACGACTGGGCGCGCATTGGACATATCTTCTTCAAGCCGTTCTACTGTTATCAGTACACCGCATCGAATATTGTGAGTTTGGCCTGTTATCAGCAATATCTCGATCGGGGGAAGGCGTTTATTCCTGGCTATTTAGAGATGCTTTCCGTCGGTGGTAGCATGGATCAAGTCGAAGCATTGCGCCACTATGTGGGCGTTGATCTTGAAAATCCAGCGACGATTCGGGGTGCGCTAGGCTATGTAGAACGACTGATCGATCGGTTGGAGGCTTCGCTTTAACGTAGAGCGATCGGTGCTTCATTTGTAAATCCGATCGCATCTTCTGTCCGTGAGAAACGGCGATTGCTATTCGCTCTTCTGAACGCCTCACCGTTTTAGGATGGTGATTAGTTGATCGATCACGGCGTCCAACGTCTCAGCACGCAATTCACCAATTTTCGACTGAATAATTTGCCGATCGGCTGTAAATATCCGATTAGGACGAATATTACTACTTTTTCGGAGGCTGCCAGTCCGAAAATCACCGTTTTCTAAAGCGATTGCATCTGGGTCTTGCCGGATTTGACTCGTAATTTGACATAGCATGACATCATTGCCGGATAATACAGCAATCACTAATGCAGGACGCTTCTTTGCGTCAGCCAAATTAGAGAAGGGGAACGGGACGACAACAACATCGCCTTTTACAAATCTTGCCATGCTTCATCTTCCTCGGGAGTTAGCCAATCTTTTGCCAGTGCAGATTCACTTAAGAGGCAAGTTTCTAGCGAGGTTTGTAAATATTGCGCTTTCAGAGATTGTAAAAACCTCAACACATCTTCCAATAGCACATCTGGCATTTGATCGATTTCTTGAAAGATGGCTTCTTTCGATGGCATGGGTGTTCTCTAATCAACTTCTACTCCTATTCTACAGGGTTCTTCGATCGTTGACGAAGCCTTTTCATCGGACAATTCTCTGAAATTGTAGCTCATGCGTAATGGCAAGGATCTCCATCGATCGAACTTTGGGTATTCAACATTCACAATCCTGCATTTAATGTCGATCGAACGTCCAGCAGTGGGAACAGGCGATCGAAGCTAAAAGGCTTAATGACGAAAGGACGATCGCAGAGCAGAGTATCGGTCAAAGCAGCAGTGCCTTTTGTTTGGCTCGTACCGCGTTGAGTAATGCAATGGGGGCGGTGATGATAAATTGAACATCACGACTTCGCCAGTCGATCGAATCTGATCACTCAAAATGACACCTTGAATGGACAAGTCGATCGGTAAAGCGACCTCAAAGCTATAACCTTTGACTTTGCTAGTGATGGGAACGATCAACGCAAAGGATGTTTTGAGATTATAGGCTTTTGGGGTGAGGATTAAGGCGGGACGTCGCTTTTGGAGTTCTCGTCCAAGGGTTGGATCAAGGCTAATCCAAATGATGTCTCCACGATCGGGACTGTAGGCTGTTTCTACCATTGTTCCTGTCCAACGGGATTTCCCCAGTCGAGTTCACCGTGGCAGTTTTCTGGGGTGATGCCTGCGAGGAGTTCGTCGAGGGTGTATTCGGTTTTTTCTTGGGCTTTGAGGATGAGGGTTCCGTTGCTGATCTCAAAGGTAATTTCGCTATTCGGGGTCATGGGGATGGCTTTGGCGATCGCGCTAGGGATGGTGAGCGTGAGATTACCGGAGACGTGGGGAGTGAGGAGGATGTGATGCTCGTTTTGGGAGGTTTCACCATCGGTCAGGGGTTGAATCATAGGATTTATAGTCACTTCGTGCAATTAATTATCACTTCGTATGATCAATTGTAGCGGAGTAGATTTCCATAAGGTGAAGATATTTCCGGAATTTCTTGTGGAGGATGGGTAAACTATAACTAGAGTTGTCAATCTCCCCGAAAACCGTTATGTCCGATCGTATTTCCGACCTCCAAGACCGTTTAGACCGTCTCTACAAACTGCTAAAAGGGCAGGAACTCGCCAAGGATGAAGCGGAGACGGCAGAGAAAGCCCGGATTCAGCTCAAAATTGATGGACAGTGGAAAGAAATTCGGACGGTTGAACGGGAGTATGCGATCGCACTTTCGCAACAGATGAAGAAGCAAGATTTACCCGAACCGATCGCCATCGAAATCGTGGGTGAATTGGTAGATGAACTGGAGCTGATCCAGCCGAAGACGGATGAAATGCGATCGATGTTGCAACAGATTTTGGCGGAGTTGCAGAAGCCGGGGGTGCCTGCGGCTGCGAAGCTGAAGGTGGCGATTCCGTTGGTGCCGGGATTTGTGGCGATCGAGCTGGAGGGCGATACGGAGAGTGTGGTGCGACGGTTGTTTCCGACGTTTATGTGGGCGTATGAGGTTATAAAAAAAAAGATACCGTAGACTACATAGACGAATATTATTCTGAACTAGAAGCAGATGACGACGAATACTGTTATGAATCCACAATAGCCGAAGAAGACGAAGATCATTATGAGTCCACAGTAGATGAAGATTATTATGAATCGTATGATTACAACGAGAGTCAATATGAGGGCCAAGGTTCTGATTCCTTATCCCAGTATAGTGATTCGCCTATCTCGGGTGCATTTTGGATTGGGTTATTAATGTTTGGAGGGGTTGCATTGTTCGCGTTCAATCAACAGATACAGGGATTTCCCTACCTAGGAACATATTCTATTTATTGTCCTAAGGGAGAACCTTCGATAAATTTCAGAAAGCAGCCTAGCTTATCTAGAAACGCCATCATTGAGTCAATTAAATACGGTGATAGTGTGGAAGTAACTGGTGGGCCTCATCAAGCTGACAATGAAACTTGGCTTTCTGTTACTTTTAAATCACAAGCAGGTTTTATTGCTAAAAACATCTGACCAAAAAGGCTGACATACAGAAATGATAGTTTAACGACTATTTCTGTATGATTGAATGTGAACGATGCCATTTTTCTATTTATTGAAACAATCCCGAGCTAGCACAACAGCACTATACGATCGCCCATCAACTGTGTACGCAACTCGGCGCGCTGAAGGAAATTGAGACGTTAGAATTGATGACTTAGGGGCGATTCTCCTAGGGGAGAGGCTTTGCCAACGTAGACCGTCGATCGGTGCGATATAATACTTGTAACCCTTTTAAATTAAGGTGCCATCATGTCAACGATTAAACAACGACTCTTGGACGCGATCGATCGATCGCCCATTGCAGAACTAGAAAATACTCTCATCTTTCTAGAAAGTCGCCTAACCTTAACCCAGCCAGACAAAGACTATCCTGTAAAAGCCGTCAACATCTTGAAACAGCTTGCACAACGTAATGCCTGCGCGAACATCGAAGATCCGATCGCATGGCAGACCGAACTGAGAACCGATCGACTTTTACCGGGAAGAGACGACTAATGCTTCTGGATAGTAACCTGATTATCTACGCCTCAAAGCCGGGATATGACGACCTCCGTAACTGGATGATCCATCAACCTGTCTGCGTCTCCGCACTCAGCCAACTTGAAGTTCTCGGGTATCATCGTTTGATTCAAGAAGACCGCAGATTCTTTGTCGATTTTTTCTCAGTCTTACCCGTTTTGCCAATTACCTTTGAAGTCATTGATCAAGCAATTTCCCTTCGACAACAACGCAAGATGAGCTTAGGTGATGCCACGATCGCCGCCACCGCACTCGTCAACAATCTCCCGATCGCAACACACAATGTTTCAGATTTTCGATGGATTCCTAATTTAGTAGTCATTAATCCAATTAGCAAAATTTAGAATGTAAAACCGATCGCCCATCAACTGTTTACGCAACTCGGCGCGCTGAAGGAAATTGAGACGTTAGAATTGAGGATTTTGAATTGGGAGGAGGAAGGGCGATCGTACCCGAAACGTACCAAATTTGATACAATCAAGTCATGGACAGAGATGCATCCCTTCCCGTCGTGTTTTACCAAAGCCTTTCTAGGCGGGAACCCGTTCGTGAATGGCTCAAGGGCTTATCTGCCGAAGATCGAAAGCTCATCGGAGAGGACATCAAAACCGTACAGTATGGTTTTCCACTCGGAATGCCCCTCGTCCGTAAACTCAAACCCAAACTTTGGGAAATCCGATCGACGCTTTCCAATCGGATCGCCCGCACCTTGTTCACGATCGATAAAGACTACATCATTCTCTTACATGGATTCATTAAAAAATCTCAAAAAACACCCGCAGAAGATTTAGATCTTGCTCTCAAACGTATTGCTAACCTGGAGAACCACGAGTGATGAACCCACATATTGGCAGTAACTTCGATAACTTTTTAGAAGAAGAAGGCATTCTCGTAGAAGTCGAAAGCATCGCCTGGAAACGAGTGATTGCCTTCCAAATTTCTCAACTGATGGAGGAACAAAAACTCAGCAAAACAGATATGGCAAACCAAATGAAAACTAGCCGTGCAGCTCTCGATCGACTCCTTGACCCAACTAATGGAGCTGCAACACTCAATACCTTAGAACAAGCCGCGATCGTTCTTGGAAAGCGACTACGAGTTGAATTAGTTTAATCCTTCGATCGCCTATCAACTGTGTACGCAACTCGGCGCGGGAAATTGAGAAGTTAGAATTGAGAATGAAGAATTGGAAATTTTAGATTTTGGATTGGAAAAGGAGGAAAGGCGATAAATTTGCTAAAATATGAGGAGATTAAGAGAACCCTTAACACTCATGATAAATTCACCCCTTGAAGTTCATCTACAACAAGAGTTCGCAGCCTATGCGAAACAAATCGAACTGAGACTTGCTGCCTTAGAGCAAGAACTGACACAAATGAAAGCTGGAATGACCGATTCATCTCGATCGCCCAAAAAACGACCTTGGTGGATAGAAATGTCTGGCAGTGGTGCCGATAATCCGCTGTTTGAGGATGCAGTCCGTTATGGACAAGAATGGCGAGACAGTGCTGAATAATGGATTGAGACCATAGAAATGTACGTTTTAGACACCGACCATATTTCTCTGATTCAACGAGGTGGGGCAGAAGGGCAACGCATCTTAGCGAAACTTGCCCATTTTCAAGAGGACGAAATCTGTGTCACCGTCATTACCTACGAAGAACAAATCAAAGGCTGGCTCAAGGTATTGTCTGCGGCAAAACGGCGAGAAGATACCGCATTTGGCTACTTAGGACTTAAGCAAACAGCACGCGACTTTTGTTCGATCGACCTTCTGTCGTTTGATGTCACATCGATCGAACAATACGAAAAATTAAGGGCAACCTACTGCCGATTAGGACAAAATGATCTGAAAATTGCGGCAATCGCGATCGTCCAGGATGCCATTGTCGTCACTCGTAACCAGAAAGACTTTGGACAAATCATTGAATTGCAGAGCGAAGACTGGTCCGTATGAAGAAAGACCCGAAAATTGTGTGATGGAGAACTTTAAATCAACGCCTTATGCCCTCTGAACGCACCTACCACGATCCCCTCCATGGCGCGATCACCCTATCAAAACACGACCGCACCGAAAATCTCTTAATCAATCTCATCGACACCCCCGCCTTCCAGCGGCTGCGACGGCTGCGACAGCTTGGGCCAGCTAGTCTCACCTTTCATGGGGCAGAAGGGTCTCGATTTACCCATTCCTTGGGCGTCATGGCGATCGCACGAAGGGCTTTCGATCGGCTTTGCCTCACCACTCCGCAGCTTCTGCCCTATCGATCGGTGGTGCTCTGCGCGGCGTTGCTGCATGATGTCGGCCATGGACCCTTGAGCCATACGGGAGAAGAAATCTTTCGGACTCATCACGAAGACTGGACCTGCCAGATTATTAATGAATGTGCGCCGATTCGAGATTTACTCGACCAAACTGACCCGACGCTGCGTCCCCAGCTCATTAAGGTCTACCAAAAATCCCACCCCATTTCCTGCATTTGGCAACTGGTGTCGAGCCAACTGGATTGCGATCGGCTGGACTATCTGATGCGCGATAGCTACATGACGGGCGCAACCTACGGAAACCTAGACCTCGATCGCATTCTTCTCGCCCTGCGCTATGACCCGATCACTCAGCAGCTCGTCGTCGCAAAAAAAGGACTCGCCGCGATCGAACACTACTTAATAGTGCGATCGTTCATGTATTCCCAAGTGTACTGCCACGGAAAAAACATTGCCGCCACCTGGATTCTTGAAAAAGTGTTTTCCCGTGCGCGAATACTTCTCGCTAGCAGCAACTTAACCGAAATTGACGAAACTCTAACCCATTGGCTCCAGCATTCTCAAACCCCCCTAAACCTGACAAACTACCTCAACGGCGATGATACTATTTGTCAATATCACCTTCAACGCTGGCGAACCCACCCAGATCCCATCTTGAGCGATTTCAGCCGTCGGTGGTGCGATCGAGATTTGTTTAAAGCCGAAGATGTGTCAGATTTAACGGAAAACGATCGGCAGCAGCGGCTCCGTGAAGTGCAGACAACGGCGCTCGCCCAAGGATTGAACCCGGACCATATAGACGACTATGTGGGACTGAGAATCTCCCGGAGCCTCGGCTATACGCCATACCAAAAAGGCATCAATCTTCAAACGCAAAAGGGCCTAGTTGAAATCAGTGAAGTATCACCGCTCATCCAGACCCTCACTCAACGCCAAGAACGCCACTGGCTCATTGCCCCTAAAGAATCGGTTCTTTAGAACTGACTCAGACTATTGTTTTTGATTGATCGGGTTACTCAGACCTGCACTCTTATTCGATCCCTTCTGCAAGGCCATGACTGCCCGCGCATACTGCGGATCATCTGAGGTTCCGACCAGCTTTGGATTGCTGGAAAGCCGTTCGACTTGAGCGCGATCGAGTGGCAAAACAATATCAGGTGTAATCCCTTTTTGGCTAATGTCGGTGCCATTGGGGGTGTAGTAGTGAGCGATCGTCACCGCCAGTCCTGATCCATCAGAAAGCGGATGCACAGACTGTACGAGCGCTTTCCCGAAGGTGTCGGTACCCACGATCGTGGCGCGGTTGTTATCTTTGAGTGCTCCGGTGAGGATCTCGCTGGAACTCGCAGAATTTTTATCGACTAGGACCGCTAGGGGCAGATTGGTAATCGCGGTGCGGTTGGCGCTGATTTCTTCGGCTCCCCCTTTACGATCGACCGTTTTTACAATGCCCCCTTGGTCCATCCACATCCGACTAATCTCAACGCTCGCTTGCAAGAGTCCACCGGGATTCCCCCGCAGATCTAAGACGAAACTATCTACTTTCTCTTTATTCAGTGACTTAATCGCCTGACGCATTTGGTCAGCGGCGTGACTGCTGAATTCATTGAGACGAATGTAGCCAACTTTGGTCACTCCCTCTTGACGAGAGCTGTACCGCACGGCCTGAAGCTCAATTTTGGCCCGGACTAGCGGCATCTTAATGAGATCTTTTTCCCCGCGTCCAATCTCAAGAGTGATTCGCGTCCCTTCTTTCCCCCGAATAAGGCCAGACGCCTCTTCTACGGTCATTCCCTGGGTCGATCGTCCATCAATGGCGAGAACCCGATCGCCCGATCGAATCCCAGCCGTTGAAGCCGGGGAGTTTGGCAATGGCTCGACGACGGTCAGCACTTTGGTTTTGATGTCCGCTTCTAACCGGATGCCGACGCCCGACAACTCCCCTGACGTCTGACTCGTAAGCGACTCATATTGCTTCGGATCCATGAAGCGGGTATACGGATCATCAAGCTGTTTTAATGCGCCCCGCAAGGCCGTGTATGCCTGTTCTTTGGAGGTATAGTCACGACCAATTAAGTCCTTCCGAATGGCTTGCCAATCTTTTTTGTTGAAGGTCTCATCTACGTAGTCTCGATTCACGATTTGCCAAGCTTCATCCACGATCGCCTTAGGGCTATCTTGTTTCCATGCCGCATGGACAGCATCAACTGGATTGATCAGAGTGCCCGTGGCCGCAACCAACGCTAAAGTACAGGACAACAGCGACAGGGGTAGAAAAGATTTTAGGGGATGGCTCATAAAACAAGGACACCTTAAAGCGGGTGATCGGAAACGGTTGAATATCGGAATTAGGCTATTTAAAAGGCAGATGTCAAATCGTCGATAAACCTTGAGTTTTTGGAGAAAGCTAGATGTGTAGCAAGGTGAGAAGACAGCAACAAACCCTAACTATTACTAGGGTACACAGAAAATTATATAAATCCCCACCGTTCCTGTGCCGATTCTTAAATTGGGAGGCATGATGAGGGGAGAGCCAATGAATTTGGGGGAGCGCAAGCCGCGCGTTGACGTCATGTTGAACGGATTTGGACGAGGGTTACTTAAAGTCATGGTCGGAGGAGTGGCGATCGCTGGAATTATCGCCATCCAAATCCCCCGGTTACAGTCCATCACGGCTACGACGATCGCCACAGAAGAGGCACAACGGGAAGAAGCCGTGCGGTTATCTTTACTGAATCGATCGCCTAGTTTTGGTTTTGATAATTTGATGGCAGATTGGGTTTTTCTGAACCTAGTTCAGTACGACGGCGATAGTGAAACGCGCACGCAGGTTGGCTACCCACTGGCCCCAATGTATTTTGATACGATTACCCGCTTAGATCCTCGATTCGTGTCAAGTTACATTTTTTTGAGCGGTATCATGTCCCATCAGATGGGCAAGCCTGAAGATGCGATCGCTCTGATGACTCGGGGAACCGATGCTCTGACGCCTCAGGATGATCCGCGTGCATTTTTGGTGTGGCGAATCAAGGGTCTTGACCAGCTCCTGATGGGCAATACGTCTAGTGCGGCAGAATCCTACGACAAAGCTGGAGACTGGGCGCTCCAATCCACGGATGCAGAAACTCGACAAACCGGACCTATATTCAAACAAACTGCCGAATTTCTCCGCACCGACCCGAACAATAAGACCCTTCGGCTCTGGTCTTGGACGACGATTTTCGATCAGGCGATCGTCACGCGGGATGAAAAAACCCAGGAGCGGGCACGGAAAAAACTTCTGGAGATTGGGGCTGTAGAACGCCGAGACGATCGAAACAAGACGTATTTCACGCTGCCTCCTCAACCGAAACCTGCTCCTATGAAAAAATAATCATCATCCAGCAGACACTACTTCCCTGGCACTGGTCGCCGGAAGTTCTAGGCAATAGCCTGCTCCGTAGACAGTCTTGATGTAACAGGGCTTGCGCGGTTCGGGTTCGAGCTTGGTGCGGAGATGGCGAATGTGAACTCGAATGGTTTCGATGTCGTCATCAGGGTCGTAACCCCAGACTTCACGCAAAATTTCGCTGGGAGAGACCGTCTGACCATGACGTTGTAGGAGACAGTGCAACAGCTCAAACTCCAAATGCGTCAATTTCACCGTTCGATCGAACCAAACGGCCTCAAATCGCTCTGGCACCAGCGTCAGTGGACCATAGTTCAAAATCTCAGTATGCTTTGCCGCCTGCGGAATCCGATCGGTCCGCCTCAAAAGCGCCCGAACTCGGGCGAGCAGCTCTTCCAATTCAAAAGGCTTCGTCAAATAATCATCGGCCCCAGCATTGAAGCCTTCCACCTTGTTTTCAGTCTGACTCAGGGCTGTCAGCATCAAAATCGGAATTTCACCCGTTCGCTCATCGCGCCGCAATCGTTGACAGACCGTAAACCCGTCTACCCGAGGCAGCATCAAGTCCAACATCACCAGATCCGGCTGCATCTGAAGCGCCATGGCCTGACCTTTAATGCCATCGGCGGCTTGACTGACTTCGTAGCCTGCCATTTCAAGGTTAACTGCGAGCAACTCAGCGATCGCGGCATCGTCATCAATAATGAGGATTCGAGGCATTTTTAAAACCGCTCTACTAGATTGCTATGCCATACCGTTACAACTATACGGTTCGTTACATCGATTTCAACGATTGCCACCGGAAATAAATTTGATTTTGGACCGATCGCGGTTTCTTCTGAGCTATTTCGGCAATGGTAGGCTAGTTATCCTCCAGAAAAGATGGGTCAGTTATGGAATGGTTAGGATTGGCACCGATCGCATCGATGCTTATCAGTTCAGTGTTTGCCTCCCGTCTCGGACCTGTTGCCCAGCGAGGGCCGTCGTTTTCACTCCTGCGTAGTGCGACCAAAACTAGTTCGGCGCGGGTGGATGTCGTGATTCCGGCGTATAACGAGGTGATTCATATCGAAGCCTGTGTGCGATCGGTTTTGGATAGTTCATTGATGGAGACGCTGACGGTTTGGGTGGTGGATGATCAGTCCGGTGATGAGACGGGCGAGATTTTGGCGCGGATGGATAACGAAGGCGATCGCAGGTTGAGGGTGATTCGGGGCGTCGATCGGCCAGAGAACGAAGGCTGGATGGGTAAAAACTGGGCTTGTGCGCAGGCGGTAGACCGGGCTACGGGAGAATTTGTCCTCTTCATCGATGCGGATGTGCGGCTCAGACCTGGAGCAATAGAGGCGGCGATCGAGTCCATGGTCCAAAACCAGTGGGATTTGCTGACGGGGTGGCTGGAGATTCAGTGTGGGTGTTGGGGGGAGTGGATTGCGCAGCCGATTATTGCGAGCTTGATGCTGGTGGGATTTCAGCCGCAGGAGTTGGCGGACCCGAAGCATCCATCCATGTTTGCAGTGGGTCCTTTTATGCTATTTCGCCGCTCTGCCTACGACAAGGTAGGGGGACATCGATCGCTTCGGTCTGAGATTGTGGAAGATGTGGAGCTGGCACGGGCAATTCAAGGCGCTGGCCTAAACTTTCGGCTTGCCTATTTCCCCGATTTCGGAACCCTGCGCATGTATCAATCCTTCTCGGGACTCTGGGAAGGCTGGACCAAAAACTGGCACCTCGGATCGCACCGCAATGTCCAAGCGACGGTGAATTCGGCAGTGATTTCGCTCTTTGTGTTTACGGTGCCTTGGCTGGGGGCGATCGCTGGACTGAGTAATCTTGGAATTCATAGTTTTGGGAATAACGTAACGATGTGGACTGTGCTGGGGTCTTTAGTCTCGATCGCGGCTCTAGTTCAACAATATTGGATTCGCACTCAGCTAGAGCAGACGGTTCAGTTTCCCCGGCTGTATTGGTGGCTGAGTGGTATTGGCGGGTTGGTGGTGGCGGCGATTGCGATCGGGTCTTGGATTAAAACGGAAACCGGGTGGGGCTGGACTTGGCGAGGCCGAAAACTCCGGCTAGATGTTTAAGTCTTTCTAGCCGCTTTTAGAGTCTGTCGGGGCATCTACCCAAATCAGGGTGTTGTGCAGAAAATGTCAGGGTATCCGTCCGAATCAGGATAATATTTAGAATGTTGTATATCAAGAAATGAGGGTTTAATAGTGTGGGACACATGCTTCGGCTGTTTAAGTCCAGGCAGGATGCCTAGCCCACAAATGATGGATTTTATTAAATCATCGTTCCTAATTTGTTAAACTGTTGAGTCTCGTTTCCACTACTATCTACCCATGGCTAAATTCCTAAATACCAGCGCGACTAACTATTTCCTTGAGGAACTCATCAAGGATGCAAAGGATCGACTTATTCTAATCAGTCCATTCTTGAAGTTGAACGATCGGGTTAAGGAACTTCTGTCGGACAAGAATCGCCTTAAAATCGATGTCCGAATTGTCTATGGCAAGAGCGAACTTCAGACTGCGGAAATGTCGTGGCTGCAAGAACTAACCTACATACGCACTAGCTATTGTAAAAACCTCCATGCGAAGTGCTACATAAACGAGGAACTCTGCATTATCACCAGTCTGAATCTTTATGAATTTAGCCAAGTGAACAACAACGAGATGGGGGTACTCATCCGCCGCGCCGACGATACGGAACTATACAGAGATGCTTACGAGGAGGCACAGCGAATCATCCGCGTCAGCGAGGAGGTTAGCATATCTCTCGAACGGGTAGCAGACGACGTTGAGTCAAAATCAACGGAAGATGACAAGATCACAAAGCTCACATCATCAAAGTTGGCACAGAGGCTCGGGATGAAAACGAACGAACTTCTAGATAAACTTGTCGTTATGGGCCACCTTGAGGTGAATGATGGTAAGCACTTTCTCACCGCCAAAGGAAAAGGTGCTGGGGGTGAGCTTTGTGGGTCCAAGTTTGGTCCGTACTTCCTGTGGCCCGAAGCTTTGAAGCCTTAGTTCAGAAGGGGGCTAACCATTCCATTAAGCGGACAGTCAAAGGGCTTCATCCTTCATCTCCCGTTTATGTCAAATGTTAGACTGACTATCTACTCAACGTCGATCCTCCCAGCTAAAATGGATTGGTCAAGACGCAATGAAGACAAACCCATAACAGTCCAACAACCCCAGCATAGCAAAGAAGAATTTTCTATTAATTTTAAAGGGTAAAACGATGACAAATCAGGAGGTTTTGAGCGAGTTTTCATCTCCCCCCGCTGACGCGCAAAGCCAAGTAGTCGGTCTGATAACTTACTTGAAGCAGAAGTATACACATCCTGAACCGCTTTCTTCTCCATTGAAGGGTGATTTGGTAAACGATCCTTTTGTTGGAATGTGGCGCGATCGTTTGCAGGATAAATTATGAGTACTTTGCCAGCGGGACCGAGTTCGCCGTGGTAGTGGCTGTTGGGGCGGTTGATTGCTGAAGCACGATCGGGTTTTTGAAGTTTTGCCAGGGTCAAATTTTATCTGGACGATCGCCTAAAATGAGTATTAGTTTTCTATTTTAAAGTCATTATGAGCGAATATACCAACCCCCGACTAGAAGCAATCGACGAACGGCTTGCGCTCCTAACTCAAGTTCTTCAAGATCAGCAAACCCTTACCGCCACTCACCGACTCGATAGTCAAGAACGCCGCCTAGAATCAAACGATCGGATGTCTCGAATCGAAGAGGCGATCGCTCAAACCCTCAACGTCGTCCAACAAATGGGAGAACGAACCAACGCCCGACTCACTCAGCATGACCAAGAACTTGATGACCAGGACGAACGCACCGAACGGCTAGAGCGAATTATCGAAGGTCACGAAACCAAAATGGACGAACTCAAAGAAATTCAAGTCGATGTTAAATCCATGCTTGCTATCTTACTTCGACGATCGATCGGTGACTCAGATACCTAATAAATCAACGTAGATAAAAACTTCTCTTTAACCCCGATCGCAGCATTCTGGCATAATTACAGTGGCGCGATCGTTTGTAGGATAAATTTATGGGTGCTTTGCCAGCGGGACCGACTTCGCCATGGTGGTGGCAGTTAGGGCGGTTGATTGCTGACCCGATCGGGTTTTTGAAATTTTGTCAGGGTCAGTGGGGCGATCGTTTTACGCTGCGGTTGTTGGGTCCGGGATCGCCGCCGTTGGTATTCTTGAGCGATCCGGATGAGGTGGGTGAGGTCTTTGGGAAAGCGGCTGCGGCGTTAGAATTTGGGAAAGTGACGCAGGTTTTTTTGCCCTTGGTGGGGAGTCAGTCGTTGATTATGCAGCAGGGCGATCGGCATCTGCGGCAGCGGCAGTTGATCATGCCTGCGTTTCTGCGGGAGAGTTTGGCGCGGCAGAGTGAGTTGATTGCACAGGTGACGCGGCAACAGATGGCGAGCTGGAGCGTTGGCGATGCAATAGATATTCGCGCTGAGATGTCTCAGGTGTCGCTAAGAGTGATCCTAGAAGTTGTTTTTGGGTTAGTTCCGGGCGTTCGCTATGAGCGATTACGATCGTTGCTGAGCGTGTTACTTGATCAAATCACCGATCCGTTGTATTCAGTGCAGTTTTTCCTGCCGCCCTTGCAGAATAATTTTGCACCGTGGAGTCCTTGGGGAAAGTTTCAGGCGCTGATG
Organism: Synechococcales cyanobacterium; assembly: GCA_043764895.1. GTDB lineage: Bacteria > Cyanobacteriota > Cyanobacteriia > Leptolyngbyales > Leptolyngbyaceae > JAAFJU01. Next base: position 19,474 of record JAYUJY010000119.1, read on the forward strand.
GCCGAGATTGATGCTTTAGTGTACGCAGAGATTCACGATCGTCGATCGATTCCCAATCCTGAAGACAATCCGTCCGATCGTTCTGACGTGTTGTCTATACTGATGGCTGCACAGGATGAAGATGGAGTGGGGATGCCGGATGCAGAGCTTCGGGATAATCTCATGACGCTACTGTTATTAGGGCATGAGACGACGGCTTCTTCGTTGGCTTGGGCGTTTTATTGGGTGCATTGTAATCCAGAGATATTAGAGCGATTACGATCGGAGATTTCACCCATTTTAGAGGATGCGGTCTTGCTGGGAGAACAGCCGTTTCTGGGTGCAGTATGTCAGGAGTCTTTGCGCATTTGCCCGATCGCCTTAATTGCACAGCCTCGACGGGTCAAAAATGAAGTGCAAGTAGGCGACATTACCTATGCACCGGGAACCGTGTTGATTCCTTGCGTTTTGACTGCGCAGGGGAGATCTGAGACTTACGGCGATCCAGAGGTGTTTCGGCCCGATCGGTTTTTGGAGCGGAAGTTTGGGCGGGGCGAGTTTTTCCCGTTTGGTGGCGGGAGTCGGAGCTGTGTTGGGATGGCGTTGTCGATGCTGGAGATGAAAGTGGTGTTGGCGACGGTGCTAGGCGGATGCGAGTTTGAGAGCAACTTGATGGAGCCTGTGAAAGCCGTGCGGCGCGGGATTACTTTTGTGCCACCCGATCGGTTTCAGTTGACGGTGAAGCGCGTGTTGGCATCACGTCGTAAAGCACAATAGCGTTATAAAGAGGATGTAATGATGAAGGCAGTTTTCTAAATGGATCCCAGAATCTCATGGGTCTCTAGGTCGTAAACCCTGGCATAATGATGAAGTTTTCATTTTACCCAGAAGCCTAATCGTTATCCATGCGTAGTCATTATTGCGGACAAGTTCGAGCAGCCCATATCGGAGAAACCGTCACCCTCTTCGGGTGGGTCGATCGTCGCCGCGATCATGGATTCGTCATCTTCCTAGATTTGCGAGATAAGTACGGCACCGTGCAGATTGTTGCAGATCCCGATCGCACGCCTCAGTCTCACCCGATCGCAGAAGGGATCCGAAGTGAGTACGTCATCAAAGTCACAGGCCGCGTCAGCAAACGCCCCGACGAATCGCTGAACCCCAAGCTCCCCACGGGCGAAACCGAAATTTACGCCGACCACATCGAAGTTCTTAGCGCCGTCCGCAAACAGCTTCCGTTCCCGGTTTCTAGCGCCGATACGGACATCGTGAAAGAAGAATTGCGGCTGAAATATCGCTACCTCGATCTGCGCCGCGATCGCATGAGCAAAAATCTTCAACTGCGCCACAACGTGATCAAATCTGTGCGTCGTTTCCTCGAAGACGAAGAGCACTTCATCGAAGTCGAGACGCCTATTCTCACCAAATCAACCCCTGAAGGCGCGCGCGATTATGTGTTGCCATCACGGGTGAATCCGGGCGAATGGTACGCACTTCCCCAGTCGCCGCAGTTGTTTAAGCAGTTGCTGATGGTGGCCGGGTTCGATCGTTATTATCAAGTGGCGCGATGTTTTCGGGATGAAGATTTGCGGGCCGATCGGCAGCCTGAATTTACGCAGCTCGATTTAGAAATGAGCTTCATGGACCAAGAAGAAGTCCTAGACCTAAACGAGCGCCTCATTTGTCACGTCTTTAAAACCGTCAAAGGCATGGAGATTCTTCGTCCGTTCCCGCGCCTCACCTACGCCGAAGCGATGGATCAGTACGGTTGCGATAAGCCCGACACCCGCTACGATCTGAAGCTGATTACGGTCTCAGATTTGCTCAAAGACTCCGGATTCAAAGTTTTCTCCGATACAGTGAAAAAAGGCGGTGTGATCAAAGTCCTATCGATTCCGGGCGGGAACGATGCGATTTCTAACGTGCGAATCAAACCGGGCGGCGACATTTTCCGTGAGGCTGCTGACGCCGGAGCAAAAGGTCTTGCCTATATCCGCGTCCGCGACAATGGCGAAATCGATACGATCGGAGCCATCAAAGACAACCTGACCGAAGAGCAAAAGACCGCACTCCTCGATCGCACAGGCGCGAAACCGGGACATCTTTTACTGTTCGCCGCAGCAGATGTCGGCACGGTGAATAAAACTCTCGATCGCGTTCGTCAATTCATTGCGAAAGAGATGAACTTAATCGATCCGCTTAAGATGAATCTGCTATGGGTCGTAGAGTTCCCAATGTTTGAATACAATGGCGACGAAAAACGTCTTGAAGCGTTGCATCATCCATTCACGTCTCCATTCCCTGAAGATGCACACGATCTTCCCACCGCCCGCGCCCAAGCTTACGATATCGTTCTTAACGGCTACGAAATTGGCGGCGGCAGTTTGCGAATTTATCAACCCGATTTGCAGGCAAAAGTCTTCACGACGATCGGTCTTTCTAATGAAGAAGCGCAGAGCAAATTTGGGTTCTTGCTCGAAGCCTTTGAATACGGAACGCCGCCCCACGCTGGGATTGCCTTCGGTCTCGATCGCCTAGTCATGTTGCTCGCAGGTGAAGAATCCATCCGAGATGCGATCGCCTTCCCCAAGACTCAGCAGGCCCGGTGTGTCTTAACCAATGCGCCATCTGGTGTGGAAGATAAGCAGCTTAAGGAGTTGCATGTGGTGTCCACCCATCGTCCGAAGGTGAAGGAAGAGTAAGCGATCGGGTAATTAATCAGGGCGCTTTCCTCTTTGCGAAAGCGCTAAGAATTCGGTACACTAAAATGTATGCCAAGAAAGATTCGTGACTACAAAATTGAGCTGAGTTCGCTGGGTTTTGCTGCCACACCTCGGAGAGGAAAAGGAAGTCATCGAGTGTGGAAGCATGATGATCTGACTGATTTTATTGTCATAGCGTACAAAGATGGTGAAGATGTTCCACTTTATTTAGAAAAGCAACTCAAAGCCGCCAAACGAGTATTGGGAGATTTAGAACAATGATGAGTCGTTATAGTCTATTAATTGAGTGGTCAAAAGCCGACGGACTTTATCTCGTTACCATTCCAGAGTTTCAGGGTCGAGTCATGCAGCCCTGCACCGCAGGTAAAACCTATGAAGAGGCACTCTACAACGCCCAAGACTGTATTCAAGCTTGTATAGAAGCCTGGGAAGCCACCGAAGAAGACGTTCCATCACCCAGAGAATTCGCGATCGCCAGCTAACTCATTCAAGTCGAATATTGAGGATTGATCATGTCCTTTGAAAGCTTCAAGTCGATCGCAGACGTGATCGCAGCGTATCAAATTACCGCGATCGAAAAACCGTTTATTCAGCCGTTACTCATTGAAGTCGATCCGACCTTCCAAGATAGGTTGAATCGACATTTGACTGAATTTAATGTAAAGGATTCTGAATACGCGGCTTGTGAAATGATTATTTTCCCAATCTTAGCGGAAGTTTACTACCATCACCGTCAAAAATTCGTCCTGTGGAGCCACAAGACTCTAACCTACGACGCTCGCCTAACAGGCATTCCGGATTATACCCTCGCCAAACGATCGCCCCTTGGTAAAGTCATCTGGGATAAACCTTATTTCGTCGCCGTAGAAGCCAAAAAAGATGATTTTGTAAAAGGCTGGGGACAATGTTTAGCTCAAATGCTTGCCATGCAAAAACTGAACGAGAACCCGGAACAGCCTGTTTATGGCATCGTCACCAATGGCGAAATTTGGCAGTTTGGTACTCTTACCCATCAAACCTTTATTCAAGAAAGAAAGAGCTATACGCTGGATTATCTAGACGATCTGATGGCTGCATTAAATTTTCTATTCCAACGGTGCGAGGAACTGACTTAGCAAGAAATGGGCGCGCGATCGGTGAGCTATCGCAAAATCGGTAAAGAGAAGGGGTAACGAAAGCTTTTCCCTTGGAGCGATCGACGTCCCGCCACACTCGCAAAGACCACCTGCACAAACGCAATTCCCATGATTAAAAATACCAAACTCCAAGCAATCCAAGGCAGCGTTTCCCCGTCTTCGGTCACTCGATCGAGCTGCGTGACGACCCAGGTTGCGATCGTGATAATTAGCGTATGAGTTATGAGTGCATTGAAGGCGTGAATGGCACTTTGACGAACTAATGGATCAGGGTTTTCGCTAGAAAGTGCGATCGCGAGGGGAATCCAAAGGGTTGTCACTAGCGAAATCAAAACGACCATCACGACCCAGATCACCCCCGCAAAATTTGCAGAATGCTCTAGATCAAAGAAAAAGGACAAACTTCCAATGAACATCATCTGAGTGATGCGCCAGTGAACTAAGCCGTAACCGAGTAATCCCGACAACGGTACCCACAACAAAGCTATCACATGACAGAGAAGCGCTTGATATCGAATGCGACGGGGCATAGGAAAGTACGGTAGCGAATCAGTATAATGCCAGAAGATTCTCATGAGACGAGAAATATGGCGCGCACTTCTATTTTAACCTACGATCGCGGTACCTTGATTTTGCATCCGCCCCCCAAGGGAAAAGCGTGGGTCGAATTTGCGACGTGGGACGATCGGATTGAAAAGTTTCGGATCCCGGCATGGCGCTATGCAGAATTGATTCGGGCCTTAGGTCATGAGGGCACACCCGTTGACGACAAGGCGCGGAACTATCAGGAATTTGAACTGACGGCCACGGGCGATCGCACCCCCTATCCTCACCAAAGCGAAGCCTTAGCGGCATGGCAGGCTGCAAATAAAACTGGATTAGTCGTCTTACCGACGGCTGCGGGAAAAACCTATCTAGCGCAGATGGCAATGCAGGCGACGGGACGAAGTACGTTGATTCTGGTGCCCACTTTAGACTTGATGCATCAGTGGTATGCAACGTTGTTGGCGGCGTTTCCTGAGGCGGAGATTGGGCTGTTGGGCGGCGGATCGCGCGATCGAAGCCGAATTTTAGTCTCCACTTATGACAGCGCCGCGATTCATGCCGAAAGCTTAGGCAGTCAGTATGCGCTATTGGTGTTTGATGAGTGTCACCATTTGCCGACGGATTTTAATCGGGTGATTGCCGAATTTTCAATCGCGCCATTTCGACTCGGACTTTCGGCAACGCCAGAACGCAGCGATGGGAAACACGAAGATCTCAATACGTTAATCGGTCCGGAAGTGTATCGTAAAACCGCAGAGGAGTTGGCGGGGAATACGCTAGCGGAGTACGAACTGTTACAGATTCGAGTGACGCTATCGGACCACGAACGCGATCGCTATGACGAATTGATTAAAACGCGAAATGAATTCCTGCAAAGCGCCAAAATCTTCCTCGGAACCCTTCAAGGTTGGCAGCGATTTGTGGGGGCAAGTGCGCGATCGACCTCAGGGCGGCGGGCGATGTTAGCGCACCGGGAAGCGCGGGGAATCGCCTTTGGGACAGAAGGGAAGCTGCGGGTTTTGGCGGAGTTACTGAGTCAACATGCAGGCGATCGGACGTTGATTTTTACCGATGACAATGCGACGGTGTATCGAGTGTCGCAAGACCTGTTAATTCCCGCCATTACGCACCAAACTCCCATAAAAGAACGCCATGAAATTTTGACCAAATTTCGATCGGGTGAGTATGGAACGTTAGTCGCTTCCAGAGTATTAAATGAAGGCGTGGATGTTCCGGAAGCGAGTGTCGCTATTGTTCTATCTGGCACAGGTTCGACGCGGGAACATATTCAACGATTGGGACGAGTTTTGCGTAAGGGATCGGTGCCGGGGAAAGTTGCGAAACTCTATGAAGTGATCGCAGAAGATACGAGTGAGGAAGGCGTATCGAAAAGAAGAGGAGGCGATCGCACCGTTCAGCCCACGCAGCTTAAGGTGTTGCCAGGAAACAAAGCCGATGCAAAGCCTGCTGCAAAACCCAAAGCCAAACCGGGCACAACCCAATACCCAAACGCCCGACCCCGAGTCCCGAAGGCCGCAGAACCCTTAGGCGATTGGGATTAACCCTCTCCATCCACCCCATTCAGCGCATAAAATTCATGCAACTTTGCCAACCACAACGCCTTATCTGGTAACTGCGTCTGATACTCTGCCACCAAAGCTGGGGACAACGATCGATTTAATGCATACTCCACCACTTCATCATCCTGACTCGCACATAATAAGATACCGATCGCAGGGTTTTCGTGGGGTTTTCGCACATCCCGATCCAATGCCTCCAAGTAGAAATTTAGCTTACCCAAATACTCCGGTTCAAATCGCCCGACTTTGAGTTCGTTGGCGGTAGCCTCTCTGAAAGAGAATCGCGACCAAGGCATTCAGTCCCCGGTGAAAAAACAGTAAATCTAGGGAAAAATCGCGGCTACCCACCTGCAACGGATATTCCGAACCTACAAAACAAAAATCGCGCCCCAACTCAATCAAGAAATCCTTGAGGTGCCGCAGCAAGCCCTGATGTAAGTCAGCTTCCCCATGTCCTTCCGGTAAATTCAGAAACTCTACGAAATAGGCATCCCGAAACACATCCATTGCAGTCGGGTGCGATCGTTCAACCACGGGTGAAAGCTTAACGGGATTCACGACACTCCGCTCAAACAACGCCACCTTAAACTTACGCTCCAATTCCCGCTTTGACCACCTCTCCTGAATCGTCAGACGAAGATAAAACTCCCGTTCTTCTCGCCGTTTGCTCTGATTGAGAATAATCAGATTCTGCGTCCAGGGTAATTGTGACACCAGTGGCGTCAGTTTTTCCTCATTGCGGGTAACTACTCAGGCTTAAGATATTAAGTTGTTTTTTAAGGAATCGAGCCAATGTTCCATAAAGTGTAAATTGATCGTTGCATCCCATGAGGCCCCTA
>JAYUJY010000120.1:0-5335 GCA_043764895.1 Synechococcales cyanobacterium
TTCTTCAGCAGAGAAGGTGGTTTTGCGGGGAGCTGTATCAGGAGCTGTATCGGGAACGGTGCTGGGGGGAAGCGTGTCGAGAATCGTTTGGGTCATGGGAACGGTTATATCTCAGAATCAGGGGTGGGTTCAGAGGTTAGGGCGCATGAAGAAGCTGTCGAGCAAGTTCGGTATGGAGACGATGGCTCGCTTTGTAGGCCATGTAATGGGCGATCGGCAGTGGGCGGACTAAGCTCAAATCACCGATCAAGTCTAAAAGTTTATGACGGACGGGTTCATTTGGAAATCTCAGCGGAGGATTAATCCAGCCCTCGGGCGCGCAAACCAACGCATTGTCTAGACTCCCGCCTTTGATGAGTCCGGCGCTCCGAAGCTGATCGATTTGGTGGGCGAGGGCAAACGTCCGTGCGGGGGCGATCGCCGTCCCAAAGGATTCGACGTGCGGTGCCCAACTGTGCCACTGATTGCCAATGGCGGCAAGGTCAAAATCAATGCCATAGCTAAAGCGCAATTCGGGTGATGGAATAGCGGCCACAAAGCTATCGCCGCTGCGGACCCAGAGAGGATTTTGAAGCATTATCGGTGGGACCGAACGGTTGGATTCAGTTTGATCACGAATCCCGGCTTCGGTGATTAAGTTGACCCATTCGATCGCCGAACCATCTAGCAGCGGCACCTCGCCCCCATCTATTTCGATGCGAGCATTCGTGATGCCCAGCGCCCAGAGAGACGCCAAAAGATGCTCGACGGTGCGAACCTGCGCGTATGGCGTCACCAGCTCCGTCGAAAGCAGGGTTTGCTGTACTACGCTCACAGTGGCCGGAATCGTGGGTTGCCCCGGTAAATCCGTCCGCACAAAGTACAGCCCGACGCCGATGCTCTCTGGCACGATCGTCACCTGCGTCGTTTCTCCAGAATGCAGCCCGATGCCCTGACAGGTCGCCTTCTGAGCCACTGTCTTTTCCATTAGAAGCGCTCACCGATGCCGAAGTGGAAACGACCCTGACCCCGATCGCCGAAGCCGTAGTCAATCCGAATCGGACCTAAGGGCGACTGAATCCGCAGCCCTAATCCGTACCCGAAGCCGTTACCGGGTTTTCCGCGCAACCCGGCTGGGTTGCCTTTCAAGTCTTTCCCCGTTCCAAGGTCGGTTCCTGCATCCGCAAAGAGCGCCCCTGAAATCACGGAGAAAATCGGGAAACGGTACTCTAACGTGGCTTGGAGAAAGCTCGATCCACTTCCGACGTCGCCTTCTTCGTATCCTCGAATAGAATTACTGCCGCCCAGAGAGAATGCTTCATAGGGCGGGAGATTGCCGAGGGTGGTTCCGGCTTGGAGGTTGAAGGCAAACGCTTGAGGGCAGTCTGGAACTTTTGCCTTGGCCCGACAGCCTTGGGAGAGTTTGAGCAGTTTTGTCGGAATGTATTGGCTGTAGCTTCCTCGGAGACGGTTAAAGAAGATATTGCCGTTTCCTAAGGGAAGCGATTGCTCAGTCCCAAATCGCAGCAGAGATCCCGACGTCGGACGCAAAGCATCGTTCCGCCGATCGTTCACAAAACCGAGTTGAAGCGTGATCAGGTCATCTCGGCTCGTTCCGCTAGCGCTGAGGTCTCGGCCTGAAGCAGCAACCGGGGTCAATAATCCTGTGGTCGCATTGCGCAGGACTTGAGGAGCGTTGGGGTCAACGATTTTCCCATCGCCATCTTGGATGGTGACGCGCTGGTACTGCAATCCGAGAGATGCACTCCAAGGCGATCGCTCAAATACATTCTTCGAGAGCGGACGGCTGAAGCTAATCCCGCCACCTGTCCGGACGATTCGGACCCGATCGGCGTCTGTGCGGCCTGTATTTAAAATCCGGACGTCGTTGCCCCCGTCATAGATCAGCGAGACACTTCGACGACGGAAGCCGTTAATGGTGTAACCCGTGCGGAATTGATCGCCTGCAATCCAGGGATCCGAGAAGTTGGCATCAAAAAGCAATTCCCGCTGACCTAGCTGAAACTCTGCGCCTAGCTTTTGGTTGTTGCCGCCGAGGTTTTGTTGTTGGTAGCTGATGGTCCCAAACAGTCCGCTAGCCGAACTCACCCCGGCCCCGGCTGCGATCGATCCGCCTTTTTTCTCAACCACGTTGACATTAACGATCGCTTTACGCGGGTCTTGTCCCGGATCGAGTGACAGTTTCACGTCTTCAAAGAGACCAATCCCCGCCAAACGGCCCAGGTCGCGCTCGGCAGTTCTCCGGTTAAAAATGCCACCGGGCTTCGTTTCCATTTCCCGCAGCACGATGAATTCGCGGGTCCGACCAGACGGTTTTCCTTCTTTATTGAGCAGCTCTTTTCCTTCTTTGTCAAAGTACCGGATGCGCATGGATTCAATGCTGCCTTCCGACACCTGAAGCGTCACGATACCGTCATCGCCGACCTTCGGTAATTCCGCAACTTGGGCCAGCACGTAGCCTTGATCTTGGTAGCGCTTGGTCAAATCCTGAACGCCGCGCTGCAATTCACGATAGTTCAGCGTGGTGCCGTACTGAGTCTGGAATATGCCATCCACATCCGCTTGCTTAACGATCGCACTTCCTTCGACTCGGACCGTCTTCAAAACTGGGTTTGGGCCGACTTGGAACGTGACTTGAACGCCGAGATTCGTATCTTTCGGTTCCGCTTGAACGGTGGCGAAGAAGCCCGTTGCGAAGATGGCATTGATGTCTTCTTGGAGCTGCGATCGAGTGGTCGTTTGGCCGGGACGGGTCTTGATCACCCGGTACACTTCATCTTCAAGCTCGCGTTTGCCCGCACCTGCGACGACGACTTCAGACACGAGCACCCGTGCTTCGGCAGCAGGCGCACCCACAGGTGGCGCTACAGGTAAGGTTCCGGGCGGGGTTCCGATCGGTGGCGCACTGGTTTTGCTGGGCGGAAGTTCGGGCGCTTGTGAGGGCGTTGGAGCTAATTGAGGCGCTACACGCACGGGCGCTTCAATAGTGGAATTGACGGGCTTACTGGGACCGCCCGGAGAAATCTTGAGGGTGTTGGGCGTATCTTGGTCAGCCTGCGCTACAACCGCAGCAGTTTGAACCGATGGAATCGCAGTTGCTCCGGTCCCGACGACGGGGGTTAATGCTTCAATGACTGATCCCTTTGATGCAACAGGCTCAGCCTCGGATGCAGCTTTAGGTTCAACGATCGGGGGTTGGAGCGAAGGTCGGTCCGGGACCGTGGCAGACGCCAACATCATCGCATCTCGAACTTGGACCCCATTCGTTACCGAACCTTCTGCTTTTGCAGTTTGGGGCAATGCGATCGCGGCAGATGCTGCCAAAAATGCGACCCAAACTGGAGAAAAACGCCAATCACTCACGCTCAATTCACTCCTAAAACAACACCGAAAACAACATCAACAGCGATTTAACCAATCACACTATCAGTAAATACCGCAAACACCTAATTTGCGTGATTTAAGGAACACAGGATGTAAATCCTATTTTGGCTAAGTATCCCGACATCAAGCTTGGGCAAGAACCCGTTCCAGAACTTGTTGATAACCTTCTTCAACGGCTCCAAGATCCTGCCGAAAACGATCTTTGTCTAAGACGCGCTTGTTCAGATCAAGTTCCCCTTGTTTCCAAAGTCGGCAGGTATCCGGGCTAATTTCATCCGCCAAAATAATCCGTCCGTCCTTGTCATGACCGAACTCCAGCTTAAAATCGACCAGCGTAATTCCACACTGATTAAAAAATTCCTGAAGGATGACATTAATCTGCAAGGCCATCGATCGCAACGTTTCCACTTTGGCGTCCGTTGCGATGTTCATCAGCCGAATCCGATCGATCGTCAGCAGCGGATCGCCTAAGGCATCGTCTTTAAAATAGAACTCGACCAATGGTGGATTGACGAGTGTCCCTAGTGCTATTCCGGTCTGTTTACATAGACTTCCAGCGGCAATATTGCGCACGACGACTTCGAGAGGAACGATCGTTACAGCAAGAACCAGCATGTCGGTCGGCGTCGGTAAGTCAACAAAGTGGGTCGGTATGCCCTTCGACGCCATCAATTTGAACAGGTGTGCTGAGATGGCGTTGTTGATTTCCCCTTTGCCGCGAATGGTCCCTCGCTTGAGGGCATTAAAGGCCGTCGCATCATCTTTAAACCGCGTCAACAACACGTCTGGATCGTCGGTCGCGTAAAGAATTTTTGCCTTGCCTTCGTAGAGTTTTTTGCCTGCGGCTTTTTCGCTTGGGGTCAGTGCGGTGGGTTGTGCCATAGGGTCAGCCATAACGGATAGTGCCTAAGTTTCGTTGCAGAATAGCGGTCAATAGTTTAGCGCGAGTTTACCGCAGAACACTGAGTCTTCTGTTGCACTGGCGATTTAAGCCTTTGCATAAGCGATCGTTCGTCCCATCTATGTCCCCTCAACACCGATTCTTCTGGTTTAGGAGTTCCCGTCATGACCCTTCGCTTTGTCTCTCCAATGCTCAGCTTGTTTGCAGTTCCTGCGATCGTGGGAATCGTCGCGGTCACTCAGCTTGTGTCACTAGATGGATTATTGCAAAAATCTGCGGGATTGCCGATCGTCATTCAACCGCAAAATGCGCCAGAAAAATTAATACAATCTACGGTCAGTTCTGAACCTTACACGACAACGATCGCAGTCCAAACGGAGCAAGAGCGCTACAACACCACGTTATCCCAGATTCAAGATGGCGATTGGCTTACTCATCAAGGCAAATTCCAAGCCGCAAAGGCCGCTTACCATGAGGCTATCAGCCAAACCCAAAATGCCGATCTCGCAGCCACTGCCACCGATCGACTTCATCAACTTTCTCGCCAACTCGCGCTCAAACCCGTCGTCAAACCTATTGTCAAACCCGTTATCAAACTTGCGATCAAACCCGTTATCAAACTTGCAGTCAAACCCGTTGTCAAACTTGCAGTTAAACCCGTTGTGAAATCTGAATCTAAGTTCGCCGTTGGACGTGAGGTTAAATCGGTTGTTAAACCTGTTAAAGAATCTCCTCGCAACTTCATTCCTGAATCCGTTGCAAATTCGATCGCTGAATCAACGGCTAATCCGATCGCTGATCCGATCGCCAACTCAACTGCTTCCGATCTGCTTCCAATCCCCCAACCCACTTCACCCGCCGTTTCTCAGCTTGGACAATCCCCCTCTCCCGAGACCCTACTGCCAGCACAGACGATCGGTGTCGAGTCGCCCCAGTGGAATCCCGAATCTTCAGGACAATTAAATTAGCCTTCGTTAGGTTTGGGGCACGGCAAGCCATGCCCCTACTACCTCTGGAACCCGGAATCTGTAGGGGCATGGCACGCCGTGC
>JAYUJY010000121.1:0-1485 GCA_043764895.1 Synechococcales cyanobacterium
TAATTTTGCAGCATCAAGGCGATCGCCTTATCGTTCTAGTGCGATGGGTTGAGGAATGGAATCACGAGACTCTAAAAATTTGGTGTGAGCGGAGAAACGTGCAGCATCTTGGTGAGTGAGAGTGGAGTGAATTTCGCCCTGATCGAGCCGAAGGATTTCACCACGATCGATGGCTTGGATAGAGAGGCGATCGTCATTGCCGAGAATTTGGTAGATTTTGCCTTGGAAGAGATTTCCATCGGGTGTCGGCGTGCCCTTGGATTCGAGGACGTGGAGAGCTTGCCCGATGACGCTTGAAACCTGTTCTTCCCACCTTTGTTTGTCATCGGCTCGAACGAGTTGAGCGCGATCGGAGAGAGGTATGGGATCGGTTTCAAATTGGTGTTGAAGTTTGTCAATTTGCTTAAGATGCTTGAAGCTGCGTCCAATTTCCTGTGCTTGTTTGCGCCAAGTTTGAAAATCTTCTGCTGTGATGCTGGCTTCTTCTTCGACATACTCGATCGTGTACTCAAAACATTCTTCTTGCAATTCATTGACGGTTGGTTCAAGCACGACCGGACTTTGAATCGTAGCAATCTCAAAGAGTCCACCTTGAGTGAAGGTTTCGGGTTCTACGATCGCTTTTTCTTCAATCGCTTCAGTGATGATTTCAGCTTGCGGTGTAGTCACCTTGATGACAGGTGAAATGATCTCTGGTTCTGTCTGGATGATTGCAGGTGCGATTGGCGGAAGGATGTTAGTTTTGGGTTGTTCTTGGACAACGGAGAATTCAGGTAAGGCGATCGCCAAGAAATTTCGAGCAATGTCGTGATGATTGGACGTGAGCAAGGGGTGCTGGGTCATTAGAACATCCAGGACAGCCTCAATCTTCTGGTCGGAAACTGTTGCCCTCATCATGCTATTACAGGAAACAAAGTCACCGCCGATTGCGTCCAGTAAAGCCGTATTGAGAAAGAACTTTCCGCCTTCTGCGCGAGTTTGGGATGTATTGAGAACCCAGCCCTCGGATGCGTGATTAATGCGGAGATGATTGTCGGGTGTTTGAGCAACGCCGCGCCCATCGGTCCAATCTTGGATAAACGATCGGACATTATCAACGGTCTTCAGATCGACCGATTGTTGAGTGAGCATCTGAGTTGCATCAAACTCCCTGGGCATGAGAAGCCCTTGTCTGATATCCCCGTCTGCCGTGGTGAAATGAACGAAGCGCCCGCCATTGAAGGCATCGAAAGCCCGGATAAGATTGCCCGTGCAGACTTGCCGCTCTTCTCGACTTTCAGTTTGGTTGATGTCAAATAGCGTATAGGGACAAGTATTGAGCGTATTCACCGCCATGGATGAGACTTGCCAATGGGAGTCAGAATCGGCCTGGATTTGTGAGAGAGGGATTTTGATGCGCTGAGACCCATCGGCGACGAGGACGTGTAATTTCCAATCGGATGCAGCGGCAGGATTGGTGCTTTGATGTGCCTTCTTTACATCCTC
>JAYUJY010000122.1:0-26125 GCA_043764895.1 Synechococcales cyanobacterium
GTCTGCAACCGTTTCAGCGCGGAGTAAATCTCAAAGGAATCGCCCACTGTTCCGCCGGGGCTGTCGATGCGGAGAAGCAACGCTGGAAACTTCCGCTCTTCCACCTCTTTTAGGATTTCGAGGACACGGGTGCGGGTTCCTGAGCCGATCGCGCCTTTGATTTCGAGGCGAGCGATCTGTTTTTTCGATCCAAGGCTGGCAAGCTGTTTTTTCGTGCGACGGAAGTAAGAAAACATGGTGCTGGGGCGACAGGATAGTTTAAAGGACGGCATGATGACGACCAACTCAGCGCATTAAAATAATCATTACGATTGCTTAACATCACTAAATTGCTTAACATAACTAAACCGTGAGTCCATCATCCCACGTTCACGGCCAGCGGATATTGAATCTATGCCATTGAAGCTTTCAACAAAGCTCTCGGAACGCCTGACCGAATCGTCTACGGTCTCTAATTTGCTGCTAATTGCGCCATTTTTCTTCTGGGGAACGGCCATGGTTGCGATGAAAGGGGCGATCGCCGACACGACGCCATTTTTTGTCGCTGGATTTCGCCTCGTTCCCGCTGGCATTCTCGTTTTAATCGCGGCCCATTTCGCCGGAAAGCCCCAGCCAAAAACCTGGCAGGCGTGGGCGTGGATTGTGGGATTTGCGATCGTGGATGGACTGATGTTCCAAGGCTTTCTGGTTCAAGGTCTCAACCGAACGGGGGCTGGACTCGGTTCGGTGATGATCGATTCTCAGCCTTTAGCCGTGGCGGTCTTGGCGCGGGTGTTGTTTGGGGAAGTGATTGGGTGGATCGGGTGGGTGGGACTGGCGATCGGGGTCTTCGGGATTGCGCTGTTGGGCTTGCCGAAAGATTGGATTATGGGTCTATTCAATTCGCTGCTTCACGTTTCAGATCCGGGCGCGACCACCTTGTACAACTTGTTGGATGCCAATATTTTTGAAAATGGGCAGGGGCTGATGCTGATTGCGGCGCTTTCGATGGCCGTGGGGACGGTGATGGTTCGCTATGTGTCCAGGGTGGCTGATCCGATTGTCGCGACGGGTTGGCACATGATCATTGGCGGGTTGCCTCTGTTCGCCTTGTCTGATGCGCTGGAGACGAACCAATGGACGGCGTTGGTTCCCTCTGAGTGGGCGGCGCTGATTTATTCCACGGTGTTCGGGAGTGCGATCGCCTATGGTTTATTTTTCTACTTTGCATCCAAGGGAAATCTGACGAGTTTGAGTTCTTTAACGTTTCTCACGCCTGTGTTTGCGCTGATGTTTGGAAATTTTTTCCTGGCTGAAGAGCTGGAATTGTTTCAGTGGGGCGGCGTGGCCTTGACGCTGGTTAGCATTTATCTGATCAATCAACGATCGGTCCTTCAGAGCAAGCTCCTAGGAACCCCGCAGGTGGATCCAGCACCCGTCGTGAAAAGCCTGGATTGAATCTTTCCGTTGACACTTGTACTAGCGATCGCTTGACAAACGACCGCTAACCTTTCACACTCATTACGACTTTCACCCTTCAGCCTTTTTTATGAATAGCTGCATCATCATGGCGGAGATCACCCGCCCCGCCCAAGTGCGATACACCCAAGATACCCAAATGGCGATCGCGGACATGGAAGTTCAGTTCTCGGGTCTGCGGCCCGAAGATCCACCCGCCAAGCTTAAGGTCGTTGGCTGGGGAAATCTTGCCACCGAAATGCAGCAGTCCTACCAAATCGGCGATCGGGTGGTCATCGAAGGACGGCTGGGTATGAATACCATTGAGCGTCAAGAAGGCTTCAAGGAGAAGCAAGCAGAACTCACAGCGTCTAAAATCTACAGCCTAGGGGCGATGGACTTGAGTTCGGCTCCCATGAGCACGCCCGACATGAGCCAATCTGCTCCAAGTTCAGCAGCTTCGACCTCTACGCGATCGAAAGCGCCAGCAGCCTACTCGCCGCCCGCCGCAGAACCGGACTTTGACGACATCCCGTTCTAAATAGGATGATTCAAATCAAAAAAGCCCGTTACTTCGATCGAAATAACGGGCTTTTATTATGGGTTATTAGGATTTTTACACTCAGCAGAAATTCCCAAGAGCACGATTACGCAATAGTGTCGTATTGAGCGACGTTTACCAATTCAAATCCGGGATTCCCCACTCCTTTACCGGGTTTGTACGCCGCTTTGCTTAGGGTGTAAGGCACTCGACCACCTAGGGTCAGATCCGACTTCAGGCCATAGAAGCCAATGGTGCCGTCGGTGTCGTTCTGACCAATCAGATCTAGGACGCCATCTTTATCGATATCGGCGACGGCTTTAATCCGATCGAGACCCGATAGATTTAGGACACTCACTGAACCCTCAATGAGAAGATCCTTCATTTTCCAGATAATGACTGATGTTCCTTTCTGCCATACGATTTCGTCATTATCGATGCCATCAATATTCGCAACACCAACAACCTTATAACCTGAGGCAAGAGGTCCAATGTTTACAAGATTTGTCTGATAAGACAGAGGACTCCAACTATTTAGAGTGCTACGACTATTATTTAAAGACCAGGTAATAACGCCTCCAGTGACGTCGTTACTCCAAATGACTTCACGGGTAGTGGAATCGGCGTTAAACTTACCATCACCGATCGCTCGCCAAGTGGACCCTGCTCCAATGTCAAAACCATTGGAGAATTGATGGGTGACTTTAGTTGTGCCACCCGTAGTCGTTGCGACCAAATTACCCACAACAACAATGCCACTTGCAGCATCGCGCCAGAGAAGTGCTGGTTTGTTGTCAGCACCTAACTGTTGGGAGGCTATGTCAACCGTGAAGCTAGGGACTGAGAGGACACTGTTGTTGTAATCAACTGTTGCAAAGCGGGTGTAGTAATTTGCTCGGTTAGTCGATTTGAGAACCTCGCCAAAGGTGACAAGAACCTCTGTCTTCCCAGTCGTATTTCTGAAAATCAGATCCTTAGAGCCATCTCCATCAACATCAATGTTGGCAGAAATGATTTTCCAGTTTCCACCGATCGCACTAGAAGTGGCAGGAGTAGGGGTATAGGTCAAATTAGGCGTATCTGGCGTGCCAACGATATTGTTGTCAGCGCCGACAAAACCAAAGCTAACTTGGCCATTGGCTGGGTTGTAGAACACTAAATCCACTGCTTTAGGATCTTGCGTACCCGTAGCGTTAGGATCAGCCACCGTAACACTAAAGGCCTTACGGGTGCCACCTAATGCATCATCACGTGACCCTGTTGCAGTACTGTACTCAACCCAATAACCGTTGAGTGTCGCATTATCATCGGCATAGTCGTTCCATCTGCCATCAATTTGGAAGTGTGCATATGGCTCATTGTTAGCGTCAGCAGGAGTATTATCCCCAAGACCCTTGTTATTGTTGGGTTCACCAACTTGCCAGTTCGCATACTGACCTGTTGCTACCGTCCCACCCTGATTGCCATTCCAGAACACAGTTTGAGCCTCTGGACCTCCAACCCATTTCCAAATACGATTCGTTCCGACTGTTCCAGCCGACCCACCGCCGATCCAACCGGGTTCGTTAATCCGATCGTTCATGAACTTGTTTTCATTTGCTGAGGTTACGGTCGCAAGGTAGCCTGTCAAACCTAGGAAGTTCTTACCACTTGCAGCACCATTAGCAACAGTCCAAGTCTTGGTCGCTGCTGCTACTCCGGCATCATATTTGACGAACTCGTAGTAGTGTCCGTTGTCTGACGAGTAGATAGCGCGCCCTAAATTGACCGAAATACCTTGGGTGTCGCCGATCGTGCCCCCGCTGTATGCGACCGATCGAAGAACGGTTTGGAAATCACTTCCAACCGCCGTATTTCCAGTGTTATCGATTAGAGAAAGAACTTTTGTCGCCGCATCATAGGCAAAATCAATTTTACCGATCGTAGATTTGACGTTATCAGAGTCCAAGACTCCGTTTACAACAACCCCCAAGACTCCTGTTCCTGTTCCGCTAAGGGAAACACGGATTGCTTCGACTGGAGTAATCGCGTCAGATGTAACTGTCGCAACACTATCTAAAATCGTAAACGTTGAAGAACTGACCGAAGTTTGTGGAGTAAATGTTAGCGTTGGCGTAGCAGGAGGTACGAAAAGGCTAGATTGCGAGCCAATAGAATTTTGTAAAGTCATAGAAAGTTTCCCAACCGTAAATCTTCGAGCCAATAAATAAAAGATAGAGGGGCGATCGCACATTAAGCCACGAGTCTTACCCAGTGATTTTCAGAAACTCTCTCAAGGTCAGAAATTGTGATTCTAAATAGAGCTAAATTAAGCTCTCATCACATCATCCTTTGAAGGTGAGTCTAGAGAAAGTGAAGTGGAAAGAGTACAGATATTGCTGTATGGATCTTGCTGATGAATGTGTTTCGGGCACAGGTATATATCTAAGCTTTATATATTTAAGCAACATTACGCAGAAAGCAAGCGTTTTCTTCATCAAACATTTAGATAATCTGTCCAGATTGAGTACGTTCACTGTTTTTTGACCACAATTTCACAAAATCTTTATTTTCACATCGATCGAAAGACAGGTTTTCGCAACTATGGGATGAAGGATGAGCGATATTTCTAGATATGTAAAATTAAAAAACCTTCACTCCGATCGGGAATGAAGGCCACTTGATAGAGTTTTCGATGACTAAAGAAATCAATCAGTTCCAGTCGAATCTTTGTCTGGGGGCATGGTCATTGCGACACAGGTACGAGGTGAGGCCAAAGAGGTTGTTCGGCGCACTTTTGTGCCAGAGAATTTCAGCGTAGATAGTGAATCCACTCATCTAAGACAGATGGCGATCCATACCAGAGACCTGGGTTTCGGGGAGAGTGACGAACCCGATCGATCGTAATGTTAGTCGCACCCTGAAGATGAGCGGCTTCGATCGGCGTAATGCCATCGCCCCAAAGATTCCCGGATCCTGCCGTCAACTCGTAGCTGCTGTACGCAAACCATTGACCCCGTTTTCGTTCGCCGTAGATGGCTTTGCCCGCGATACAGACATAATCAACCTCTGAGCAGTAGGCACCGGGATAGGTGTCGTTGACGAAATTAAGATTTTTTCGCGTAAATCGTTCTTGGCTGAGATGGGGCGTTCCTAGGGTAATGAGGCGCTGCACCGATCGGTGGCCATTCCAGCAGTTCACCTGATCCGGCGAGGACAACAGCGCATCGTAGGGTCGATCACCCAGATAAATTCGCGCAATCCAGCCCCCTGCCGAATGACCTACCAGATTAACGCGATCGCAGCCATATTCAGCTTTTGCGCGCTGCACTGTATCGTCAATCTTGGCAAGAATAGACTGCATCGATCGCCCGCCTAGGGTAGGAACCCAGTCCCAGGTGGTCAACGGGACCGTAGTGGCTGTAATCTGCTTGGCTTGCAATAAATCTTCTAAGGCTTGATACTCTTTGGCAGAGGCAAAGTATCCAGGCAAAATAATGGCAGGAAGGGACATGAGGCGTGTCTCGCAAAACCGTAGGCAACCTAACATTCGTAAGCAAAAGACCTGAGCAAAACGATTAAGTAAAGTGCAGGCGACGATCGGGTATTGCCCCACCCGTCACCCACACCCTCAAGTGATTCGCGTTCACTCTGAATGGCGATGTCTAGACTGCTTTACAGCAAACCCCGACATTGCCCTTCTAGAATCTTAAGACAAGTTTACACTTATTCACAATAGTACGCTGATGACGCGCCGCTGATGTGAAACTTTTAGGGGTTTGGTGCGTCAAGAAGAATATGCCGCGATGATGTACTGTAATGACGATCGCCCCTCCGGAGAGTCCTGTTTTATGAGTCGGATGAATGCACCTTGGGCAAATCCTGAACAGTTTGGTGATGCGCTACCCGAATTTTTGCGATCGCCGATGACCCTAGCGATGGGCGCGTCGATATTGGCCCATGGAATTTTCTTCTTGGGGTTGCCGATCGTGGCTAACCCTGGCGACTCGCAAGATATTCGTCCAGTTAATGTGGTTCAGTTGACGCCTCAAGATCAGGCTCAGGTTCCCGCGATCGCCCAACAGCCTCAACAGCCCTCCAGCCTTATTCCCAATCCGCTCTCTCCAAACGGATTGCTCACCCCACCCATCCCAGTTTCTCCAAACCCATCGCTCAATTCCACGCCGTTTGATTTTTCAGGCTTATCTGGCGGACCGACGTCTCAGCCCAGTTATTCCTCTCCTTCAAATAATTATAATGATTCGTATTATCAAAATCCGACCAGGGTGGCAGAGACAGAGAAGCCTCGATCGGATTCAGAGAAAGAACAATTGAACAAACGGCTCAACCCATCTCCAAATTCCAGTCCGTCTCCAAGTCCAAGTCCGTCACTCAGTCCCAGTCCGTCTCCGAGTACTGGGGCATCTCCCAGCCCGTCCCCAATACTGAAAGTAGTCAAGCCAACTCCAACACCTTCTTCCTCACCCACGCCTTCAGAGACGCCACCTCAAAAACTAGCGGCTGCAAATTCTCCAGAAGAACGTGCGAAAAACCAGGCTCTCTACCAATTTGATGATGGTAGGCAGGTTGGGAGTGCGGCTAGCAGCGATGTAGGAGTAAGCCGTTACGCCGTTTGGAGAGGCAAGCCAGAAGTTAATGCGACTTTGGTTAGTCTTGGGACACAAAATGAAGAACGGCCCCCACAAGCAATCTCGATTTCATACCCTGAAGATCTTATCCTGCTGAGAGGCGCGAAGGCATCTACACTCGGTCTCCTGATTGGGAAAAATGGAAAAGTCATTGGGCAGCCTGAGCTTATCGGAGGCGGAGGCTATGGAAAGCTGGACGCTGAACTGATTAAGCGAGTCAAAGAGATGTCCTTTCCAACCTCCGATCGCAATCGTGCTGTCCTGCTCAAAGTCAAATTTGAAGAGCCAGGGCCGCCTGTTCCCCAACCCACCCCTCCTAGCTAGAGAATCGTCTAGGCTGAAGGGTATATCTGCTCGATCGCATTTACCTCATCTAAAGGCAACCCGAGCGCTATTGCGACCTGTTCTGACGACAATCCTAAGCCCAATAGATTTGTTGCCGCCGATCGCATTTGAGACGCAAGTTGTTCCGCCCGTTGATCGGCAAATTCAGCCCGTTGGTCAGCAGATTCAGCTCTTTGGTCAGCAAACTCGGCACGTTGATCGGCGGCTTCTGCTCGGGCTTGTTCCAATTCAGCTCGCCGTGCTAACTCAATAGACGAAAGAAACCGCCGTCCATCTAGGCCATAGATTTCAAGATCTCCATTTACCTGCGTAAACCGAATCCCTAATCGTGGACTCACCCAAGTCTCCATAGAGGCGATCGCAATTAAAGTCTCTCCTTGGCGAATCCAGCCGGATAGCTTGAAGCGCTCGGGGTCATAGACATAGTATTCCTCAACGCCGTAGGTCTCATAAAAGTCCCGTTTCGCTGCCATGCCCCGTTTGGTATTGGAGGGCGACCAAATCTCCACAGCCACTTGAGGCGCAATGTTGCCTTCTTTCCACTGCTGATACGATCCGCGATCGCCCTTAGGTCGCCCAAAGACCACCATTACATCGGGCGCTTGGCAAATCTCCGGATGCCCTTCTACCGGATACCACATCAAATCGCCCGCGATGAAAACAGTTGGGTCGTCGGCCAGCAGTATCTCTAGATTTTCCTTAATCGTAACAATCCATCGATACTGCCTCGTACTATCAGACATTGGCTTTCCATCGCTATCGGGATAAATAATATCTGGACTAAACGATATTGAAGACACCATAAGCATTCCTCAAGTTTGAAGATCGACGGTTACGTCTAATCAGTTTAGACGATCGACTCAGATTCCAGCGACTCAGATTCCAGCGATTAAGCCCGATCGCGAACGATCGAGTCGGTTGGGAGACAGAGCAAATTATCCCCTTGGGTCTTAATCATGCCCTTCTGTCGCAGCTTGCCCATCAGCCGGGTTACTGTCACCCTAGTCGATCCGATCGCACTGCCAATCTGCGCATGGGTCAGCGGGAAGGGTAAACAGTAGCCCTCTTCTGTCGGTTCGCCATATTCCTCAATCAGCAACGTTAAAAACCCTAAGAGACGATCGATCGTTCGCCGCTGCCCAAGGGTACTGAGCCACAGCAACTTGCGCTGATGCTGATAGCGAAACGCATCTAACACTTCCCGGCGAAAATGAGGCCAATTATCTAAATCATTCCAGTAAAGCCAAATCACAGAGGTTTGGTCTACATGGGCATAGCTCTGAAGCGTAAAGGGCGACTGTGCAACCACTTCAAAGGGCTGTCCTGCCCCAACGAACCCCAAAAATGCCTCTTCCGGAGCCGTCCGTGCAGTGCGCGTGCTACCTGTGGCATTGACCTGAGCGGTTCCAACGAGTCGAACGGCTCCTCGCTGGACGAGGTACAACAGGCCGGGACGCGTCACGATTTTTTCGTCTTTCCCAAAGGTCCGACAGCGGTAATGCTCTTGCGCCCAGTCAATAATCCGTTGCCAAGTCAGAAACGGGCGGGCAGAGTCGGGGGAGGGTGAGGATGAATACATATAGAAAATGGAACTTCGGTGAGGGAACTGATGCTACGATCGCCCGACTAGCGGACCGATCTGTACCTCGCTAAGACCACTACACCCAATAGAGGAGTGTCCGATCGTTGAGATGACCCTTAATAGCTTACGTATATTCTTACGAGTTCGACTTTATACCGCAATCTCCCTGATGGTAGATATTGCGGATACTACGGAGAACCGATCGTCACCCCAATTCAGTATAAACCGATTGTCTTCATCTCATGTTAACGCTATCGCATCCGCCGAGATCCCTCTTCAGCGCCTCTCTGGGACCAACCCCGTCCGCTATCAGTCGGCCATCGCCCTTCAACTTGCCTCTAAAATGAAGGTTCGGCCTCAAGACCTTGCAATAAATCTTTGTGATGCTTACGATACATTAGGAACTTCTCTAGGATCCCCTGGGCCGTTCTCGATCGAAGCAAATGCTACCGGATGGCTGACGGTATCCCTGTCTTGTACGGATCTCATGGCTTTTTTTGACCAAACGCTGAGTCACGAGTCCAGTGTTTCAGCCATTCCACCCCACTCTTTTCCGTTTCTAATCTGGCAAACCAACCAGCGCTGTCAATCCATGCGATCGCACTTGGTCTTTTCTCTAGAGCGTAATCGGGTTCAAGGTTTCTCAGCGCATGACGGCCCATCCGATCGCCCATCCGACCCAACTCAATTGGCGTTTAGCGCGCTGATGGAATCCCTTTTAGACTGGGTGGATGACGAGGGGCACTCTAAAACGCCATACAAAGCCCTAATTCACGTTTGCCAATGTCTCGATCGACTTCATCAGCAGGTGCCACTCTTTCATCCTCACACCTCTCGACAAACGCAGCGTCAGTTTTTGCAAAGTCTGGCATGGGTCCAAGGTGCAATCCGGTGTGAAGCGGCGCTTGATAAATGAGATAAGTAATTCTAATGGTCAATTCAGACGATCGGGGATGACAAAATCGGAGTCATCAGATATATTCTAGAGGTGTGAGGAGCGAATCAAATAAAAAAGGCACCGAGACGAAACACGGCCAGTCGTCGGTGCCTTTTTTATATTCTATTTTTATTCGATCGTAGTTATTTTTGGCTTATTTTAGTCATTGAGCAATAACGTTTTGAGGATTTGCGCGACCCCATCATCTTCTGCCGAGGCCGTCACCCAGTCTGCCTTCTGCTTCACGGGGGTCGGAGCATCGCCCATCGCAACGCCAATCCCGGCATACATCAACATTTCGAGGTCGTTAAAGTTGTCGCCGATCGTCATGACCTGATCAGCCTGTAGCCCCAAGACGCTCTCGGCTAGGTACCGAACGGCGTCGCCTTTATTCGCTTGAGGATGGGTGGCCTCTAAGAAGGTGGCGGAAGAGGTGGTGAGGTGCCAAGGTTCGGGCGGGGTTCGGGTCTTTAGCTCAGCTAGGCACGCTTGGATGAGAGCGGCGTCGGGACCGAGGGCGAGAAGCTTGGTAGGAGGGGTGCTGAGGGTCGATCGCAAATCGCCTGCGACCACGGGTTCTATACCTGAGCGCGAACTGTAGTGCTTTGTGTGGGCGGTGATATCCCGGACGTGGAGCCGATCGCCAATGTACAGATGGACATCAATGCGATCGCGCAGATGAGGCTGCTCAAAATAATCCAGCAAATAGGTGACCTGAATCGGCGTGAGCTTCCAATCCTGGAGCAGTGAATCGCTGGCGGTATCCTGGATCCAAGCGCCCTGATAGGCAATGAGGGGAAGCTTTGAGTTGAGGAGCTGATGGAACCGTTTGGCAGAGGAGTACATGCGACCCGTTGCGATCGTCACGGCAATCCCTTTGGCCTGAACCGCTTTTAGCGCCGCTAGGACCGGAGGTGAAATATCG
The DNA here is from genome assembly GCA_043764895.1 of Synechococcales cyanobacterium. GTDB lineage: Bacteria > Cyanobacteriota > Cyanobacteriia > Leptolyngbyales > Leptolyngbyaceae > JAAFJU01. Next base: position 10,396 of record JAYUJY010000122.1, read on the forward strand.
TTCGATCGGCCTGAAATCGTGCCGTCAATGTCCACGACGAGTAGCCTAACGGACCGAGCGCGAGCTTGAAGGATGGATAAGTCGATGGACGGATTTTGGGCGAACGCAGTCATGAGGGAAATGCCGAAAACAGCATCAGTAAAACGTCCCTCTGACTATAAAGGCTCTAGGGTTGCGATGGGTTCAGGGTTCGGATAGGGAGCACTGTCGCTTGACGGTTCAGTCGTTTCTGCTCTTGAAGAACGATGCCTGTAAGTCCACCTTGCTCTAACAGCGACAGGATTAATGATCGATCGTCCGGAGCACTCTTCTGAGGGTTGCCCACGGCTTCTGTGACAGCGTTGTACCACAGTCCTGCTTCAGCGTAAGCATTGACTCGATCGGTTGTGGAGAGCGACTTGAGGGTCCCGGCGATCGGATCAGATGCAACCCGTTCAATCCAACCTCGGGAATAGGTGTTATTTGAGGGACGGCGGACGTTGCAAAGACGCGTGACCGTCCAGCGATATCGGCGACCTGCAACGAGATCCGGCACCGTATCAGGAATCTGAATGGAGTTAAACCCGGCAGGTCCGGTTGGCACTTGCGTCACCCAAAGGGGTTCACTCACCCCCGGTTCCACCAACGAAATTTGCATCGGCAGGATAGAGTCTTTGGCGCTATACCAGAAAAGTTTGGGGTGGGCTTCGGTGGTCATGCCAACGTGATCAGGTGGGGCTAAAAGCGTCACCGGGACGTACTCAAGCTCACACCCACGAGATCCGCCGCCTTGGGTTCGAGCGGGCGCACCCCGACGAGATGGCGGCACGTAGCGCACGGCCTTGGCGGTGGCAGATGGGATTCCGCCGAAAAAACGCGCACTCTGCTCACTGAACGCTGGATCAAAGATTTGGCTAACGTCTTGGCTAGCTTTGGGGGCGATCGGTCGGCTGCTGATCTGGAGACCGACCAATGCGATCGTCCCGGCAGCGGTCCACAGCAAGCGTTGCATTAAGGTCATTGATTTTCCTCCGTTCATCCAGTGAGTTTGACGAGCGCATTCACTCAGGTGTGCCTACTTATCTTAGAAGAACAGGTCGGGACGTTCCCACCGTAAGAGTACGGACGTTCTAATTAACTGTGAGCATAGAGAAAACAGTGCTGTGATGAAGATTACTCAGACCGCTTGTCCACTAGCGCGATCGTTGGAGAATGATCATGCCATCTCCGACCACGGGATTGCGGGCGAGCACTGCTCCGTCAGAGCCTTCAAGTTGGATTTGGGTAAAGCCTTTGACTTGGGCGATGACGAGGAGGCTGTTGGCAAGGTTGTCTTGGGTGGATTCAGGGGTGGCATACCAACGATCGCTTAATGTAATCGCGAGAAAGTGGCTGTTGAATTGGGGGCGGATACCCACGATCGGATTGTCAATGAGCGATCCGGCAATCACATCTAGATCTTGACGCAATTTGGCGCGTTTCTGAGCATCAGGATTGAGGATTTCAGGGGTTGGGTTGGTCGGCTTAATCGCTGGAGCTGGCTGGGCAGTAGGCACAGCGATCGGTTGAATGAGTGGGGCGATCGGGGCGGCGGGTTTAGCGATCGGAGAACTTAGGTCACTCGGAATAGCGATTGAAACGCTCTCTTTGTCTGAGCGGTAGTCTGCATTGTAGTCACGGGAAAGAGCCGTTCTGCGAGCTTGGCGATCGGTTTGACGGCTCGCTTGAGGTTCATTGGGCGGGGGTGTGGCTTGACCCGACGGCACAATCGACACAAACCAGAGGACCAACAAAAGGACGCCAACTAGGATTCCTGACAGACTGCGATCGCTGAGGGGCTGAAAGGACTCTGGCAGTCGAGGTCGAAGCAGGGTTAAGAGGCGTTGCCACAAGGGTTGAGCTTTGGCCCACACGATATTAGTGGCGCGTTTGACGGGCGTCCAGTCGATCGCTTGAGCCGGGACAGTGCCTCGGGCTTGGGCTGTTCTTTCCTGGATTTCCAGTTGGGTGCTCCAAGATTGGAGCGATCGCGTTAAGAGCTGCATCCCTTGAAGAACGGTGGGACGGGCCTGAATCCAGGATCGCTCTGCTACCTGTGCGATCGTTTGGAGCGCAACGTTGGCCGAAGTCTGAACCGACTGCACGGTGGAGGGTTTGGCGCTTTTCTCGGGGTTTTCAGGCATTCGGGGGTCTCCAACGTCATTTCAACGTCATCGGGTGTACTCAATTCTACCGTTCACTCGCTATATTAATTCTAGTTGAGATCCCAGTTCAATCCGGCTCCCATTCAATTAGGTTAATGAGAATGAAATTTACACGACGACATTTTTTGGGATTGGCGGGACTGGGGAGTATGGGACTGGCGATCGCCGTCTCTGGACAGTCGTCTGGAAAATCGCTAATTTCCCAAGCCCGAACGGTTCAAGATGCCAGTACAGTCAACCCTAATCTCCCTGCCGTCACCTTTCAAGAGCCTGTGTTACTGCGATTTGTGGCGACGGCTGATACGGGATCGGGGGACAAAAATCAGTTTGCTGTTGGCGAGGCGATCGCGCGCTACCATGATCAAAACCCCTTCGATCTTGCTATTTTAGGCGGCGACAATATCTATAACAGCGGCGATATCGCCTTAATTGGTTCGACCTTTGAGCAGCCCTACGCGAAGGTTTTGGCGCGGGGTGTGAAGTTTCGGGCGTGTCTCGGCAATCATGATATTCGGACCGCCAACGCTGTACCCCAGGTCAATTATCCTGGCTTCAACATGGATGGACGCTACTACACCTACAACGACGGTCCTGCGCAGTTTTTTGTGCTTGATACCAACGGCAACATTGATTGGAAGGCGCAGATGAGTTGGCTGGAGACGGCCTTAAAAGCGAGCACTGCAAACTGGAAAATCGTCTACGGCCATCATCCTATTTATTCTTCTGGGCACTACGGGACCGATCCAGCCTTTGTCGCTCGGTTCACACCACTGTTCAAAAAATATAGGGTAAATCTCTACATCAACGGTCACGAGCATCACTACGAACGCAGCAATCCGATCGACGGCACCACGTACCTCGTCACAGGCCATGGCGGCGCAAGTCTTCGTCCTGTCACCGCCAAACCGCCCACCAGTGCTTTTGCTGTCTCTCGATTCGGGTTCAGCACCGTCGAACTTTGGGCCGATCGCATGGTTATCCAAGGCATCGGTACAGACGGAACGATCTTCGATCGGGGTGTGATACTGAAGGAGGCATAAGACAACAGGTTTACTCCCGCATATACCCTGGACGATCGCGCTGGGTTTGGGTCAGTTCGGCCTGAAGGGCATCCCACTGTGATGCCTCTATGGTGGCAATCATTTCATCAAGATTCGATCGATACCGTTTTAACGCCACCAGCAATGCAGGCGAATTAAATTCGGCCATCAACCGACCCAGTTCAGGATTGCCGCCGCCGACCCGACTGGTATCGCGAAACCCTGAACTTGCGAGCTGTCGCGCTAGGGTCCGAACCTCAATCTCCTCTTCTCGGGTGCAGGCTTGGATCAAACTCGCACTCACCATGACCGGAAGATGCGAAATCAAAGCCACTGCGCGATCGTGGGCCGCAGGCGTGCATTCATACAGGACCGAACCCACCGATTTTGCCAAGAATGACACCACTTCAACGGCCTCTCGGGGCGTCTGCGCTGTCGGCGTCAACACATAAGGATTGCCGACAAACAACCCCGATATCGCCGCCTGAATTCCACTCTCAGCGGTTCCTGACATAGGATGTCCTCCTACAAAAGGATTTGAGACCGTTTTCAGCGTCATCATCGCCTCTACAATAGAAGCCTTAACTGAGCCAACGTCCGTCAAAATTGCTGTTTTTGAGAGAAAAGGCGCAATCTTTTCGACCGTGATCATAATTTTAGAGAGAGGCGTACATACGAACACCACTTCACAGGTTTTTAAAATCACGGCATCTTCGCTGGCGTCGTCTACGGCTCCTCGTTCGATCGCCGATTTGCAGGTGCTGTTGCGTTGACTGAGGCCCATCACCCGATGACCTTGCGATCGGAGGTCTAACCCCAAGGATCCGCCAATGAGTCCCAATCCCACAATTCCAATGTCCATAACCCCAATCCATCCTTACAAAGTCATCTTTATATCTGCCACTCTATGCATTACGCTTCGATCATTGAGCCTGCTAACAGAGAAGACCCCTCTCAGCTTTACAGCGAGGAATAGTGAATTTAAATAGCGTCAGGGAATACTAGCACTAACGCTAAGGTTACGGGTTGAGAAACAGGTGAATGAATGCTATGGTCAGGGTATAAGCATGGATTCCGACGAATTACTCGCTCGATACAGAGCGGGAGAACGAGAGTTTTCTGAAATCAGTTTGATTGAAGCCAACCTGAATGGGGCCAATCTTAAGGGCGTAAACCTGAGGGGGGCTGTCCTCAAAATGGTGAACCTCAGCGGTGCTAATCTATCGGGGGCAAATTTATCTGAGGCCAAGCTCAACCTAACGAAGCTCGGCAAAGCTAATCTCAGCAACACCAATCTTCAAGGTACTAATCTTAGCGTCACTAACCTCACCCTCGCCGATCTCCAAAACGCCAACCTCCAACGCGCCATCCTAGTCAAAGCCGAACTCCAGCGCGCCAACCTCTCCCAAGCCAATCTCCAAGGCGTCAACCTCACTAACGCCAATCTTCAGGACGCAAAGTTTTGTCGCACCAATCTTCAAGGCGCAAACCTTAGCCGCACCGATCTGCGTCGATCGTCGATGATCGCTGCCAATTTGGAACAAGCTAATCTTCACAATAGCGACCTGAGTTTTGCCGATCTCACCGGGGCGAACTTGCACCAGGCTGAACTGCGTCAAGCCAACCTGAGCCGGGTTAACTTCCAAGGTGCAAACCTCCAAGATGCCAATCTTCGTTGGGCCGACCTCTCGGGTGCGGATCTTCGCTGGGCTGACCTCTCAGGGGCCGTGCTCAGTGGGGCAACCCTGACAGGAGCTGATCTTTCAGGGGCAACGATGCTAGGAACGACCTTAGTCCATGTGGATTTGACGCGGGCCAATCTCTCGAATATCGATTGGGCTGGGGCTGACTTTTCCGGCGCTCATATGACGGGTGCAAAACTGTATGGCACGAAGCTCCATGGCGCTAAGCTCGGCGAAATTACCTGTCGCTGGCTGGATCTAAGCTTAAATGGCGATCGATCGACGGTTTATCATTTTCAAACGGAAGATGCCTACGAGTTTTTCTATCGATCGGCTCCCACGGTCCAAGTTACCCTCGACGACTGCCTCGATCCGCATTCCCATAGCCTTTTGGCCGCCACCTATCGCAAGCTTTCTCGGGTCACTCCTATCCCCGCGCCCAGTATCACCGTGTCTCGTCATCGCACTATTTTAAGTTTTGAACTAGAAAACGATCGTGATTTGTTTCTGATGGCGGCGGCTGGGATCTTCCCATTTCAAGATGCGGCGCTGACCCAAGGCAGTCTTCAGCGGATTCTCACCGCCAGCGTGCAAGATTTGGAAACGCAAGATTTGGGCATATCGTCAACTCTCAAGCTCCTTCAAGATCTCATGCCCATTTTGCATCAACTGCGATCGAACCTGGATCATCCCTTCTTTCAAATCCCGACGGACACGCAGGTGGTGAATTCGGAGGGATATCGCTTGACCCTTTACCGCAGTCCGCTATTCAGTAAGCGATCGGTCCCGTTTTTCCAGCAGGAAGACGAATTCCAAACCAACGCGCTTCCTGCCTTTATTCAGCCGTCCACGGAGCAAATCTTCCGGTTCATCACCGCTTTTCGCCCAGGAACGCTTCCCTAGGCCGAATGCGTCTAATACAAGTACACCGCTCCCGTTTCGTCTAGATGGAGCGTCCGGTTATCCAGTTTGTTTGTTAAGGTGACGTTGACGACGAGGGTGTTAGTCTTGGCATTGACAGAGACGGCGTAGGCCACGAGGTAGTTGCTTTCCTGGGGATTGATATTGACAAAAACAGGGGTAGAAAAGTTGGTGAGGGTGACGGATTTGCGGGGTTCTAAGGTGCGGAAATCGGTGTGCGTTGTGATCAAATAATCGAGCGTGATGCCCGTTTTGTTGTTGACTTCAATGCGTTGAGGTTTGTCCGTCATCAGCCGCGCTGCGGGAACCCAGAAGGGGGCATCAGTGGGTTGCTCAGATTTTTCAGGCGATTTCTTAGAGGCTTTCTCCGCTGGGCGAGATACTTCAGCAGGTTTTGGTGATTTTGTAGACTCTGCCGCAAGACTGACCGGACCCGTCGCACCTAGAGCCATGAAGGCAAGGGCGATCGAAACCAATGGTTTACAATGAGAGACTCGATCGCTGAGTAAGGCTTGAATTTTGATCATGCAAAAGCACCTCTGAGTGTTAGTCATGCGTACACCGTATTTTAGAACACTGTGTTTGTCTTGTTTGTTTATCTTGTTTGATCATTATGTTGTTTGAATCCGATCACTATTGGTTACGTAATGCAAATGTGCCTGCCTCGCTGATTATGGGCGGGTCGAAGTGGACGCCTCGGAAGCCACCTGTAGATAATTTGCTGACGGTGGATATTGAGATTCAGGATGGACTGATTTCCACCATTATGGCGGCGGGGACCTTTACGAGCTTGAGTGCGCCGTCGGTGGATCTTCAGGGCGGCATGGTTTGGGCCTGCTTTGCTGAACTGCATACTCATTTAGATAAGGGTCATACCGAAGGCCGATCGCCCAATCCCGATGGGTCGTTTGCAGGGGCGCTCGGGGCGGTAGGTCGGGATGCGAAGAAGCATTGGAATGCGGAGGATGTGTATCGGAGGATGGAGTTTGGGTTGAAGTGTAGCTATGCCCACGGGACTCGGGCGATTCGGACGCATATTGATTCGGCGGGGAAACAGGGTTTGGTGAGTTGGGAAGTGTTTGATCAGTTGCGGCTGAAGTGGGCCGATCGCCTTCATCTTCAGGCGGTGGCGCTAGTGTCGTTAGATCATTACCTAACGCCTTCGGGGGAGAAATTAGCCGATTTGGTGGCTGAAAAGGGTGGGATTTTGGGCGGTGTTGCGTTTACAAATCCGGATTTAGAAGCGCAAATCGATCGATCGTTTGTGTTAGCGAAATCCCGAAAATTAGCGCTAGATTTCCACGTTGATGAAAACAACGAACCCGATTCAAAATGTTTACGATTGGTAGCAGAAGCGGCGATTCGGCATCGCTATAAAGGTAAGGTCGTGTGTGGGCACTGTTGCAGTTTGTCTGTGCAGCCGGAAGATGAAGTTGCGGAAACGATCGCACTGGTAAAAAAAGCTGGAATTGCGGTGGTATCGCTTCCCATGTGCAACTTATATCTCCAAGATCGATCGCCCAGCAAAACGCCTTACTGGCGCGGGGTGACTCAGCTTCACGAGCTGAAAAAAGCGGGAGTTCCGGTGGCGGTTTCGAGTGATAATTGCCGCGATCCTTTCTTTGGCTTTGGCGATCATGATGGATTGGAAGTGTTTAATCAATCGGTCCGAATCGCCCATCTCGATCGGCCCTATGGCGACTGGGTGAATGCGATTACGCTAACGCCGGGAGAAGTGATGGGGCTTCCCACGGTGGGACAGATTGGGGTGGGATTGCCTGCGGATTTGATTTTATTTAAAGGTCGATCGTTCGGGGAATTATTATCCCGAAGTCAGCACGATCGGATTGTGCTGCGGGAAGGCCGAGCGATCGACCAGACGTTGCCGGACTATGGGGAACTGGATGATTTGATGGGTTAGAACGGGTGAGTTAGAACTTCTGCCCAACGCCAAATTGGATTCGGTTTTCACCGCGATCGTTGAACCCCCAATCAGCTCGCAACATCCCAACCACTGGAACCTTGACTCGCAGACCTGCCCCATATCCAAATCCACTACCGGACCTGCCGCGCTGAATTCCCGGCGCACCGAGGACCGAAGCGCTAGACCCCAAGTCGGTTCCATAGTCTGCAAAAAGAGTTCCGCCAACGGTTTCATTTAAAATCGGGAATCGGTATTCTGCTGAAGCGAGTGCGTAGCTTTTGCCAATGCCCACTTTTCCTTGTTCAAATCCTCGGACCGAATTCACGCCACCGAGGAGATACGCTTGGCTGGGAGGCAAGTCGCCTAGGGTTGTTCCGCCCTGGACATTGAATGCGAGAACGTCTTGATTTTTACCGTCTTTTTGGCCAAACAGATTCACGGGAACGTATTGGCTGTAGTTGGCGGAGAGTCGGTTGGCGAACAGGTTGCCGACGCCGAGGGGGACGTATTGTTCGGTGCTGAGGCTGATGAGGGACCCTGATTTTGGGTCGAGGGCGTTGTCGCGTCGATCGCTGCTGAGGCTGGCGGTGGCGCTATAGAGATCGTCGAGACCTGTGCCGCTCTTGGAGAGGGGGTTACCAGCGGCGTCGGTTTGGACTAGGTTACCAGCGGCATCGCGAGCGCTTTGGCGGGTGTAGTTGACGCCGAGGTTGGCATTCCAGTTGGGGGCGATCGGTTTGTTGAAGGTAATCCCACCGCCGAAGCGTCCTTCGCGAACATCGTCTCCAGTGGCCAGCTTGATATCGCCATCAAAGACGCGAGAGAGTCCTCGATTGCGGGCACCTTGCAAGCTGTAGCCCCAAGTGTTGGGCTTGGCTTCACGGTAAGGGTTGGCAAAGCGTCCGTCAAATTGAAAGTCTTTGGTGCCGACAATGACGTTGCCGCCGAGTTGTTGCCCGACTCCGCCGAAGTTGAAGTCGCTGTAGGAGACGTTGCCGTAGAGTCCGGTGTCGCTGCTATAGCCGCCGCCGAGGTTGGTTCGACGCAGGGGTTGCTCAAGTAGGTTGTAGACGACCACAGCATTGCGCAGGTCGCCTTCGAGGGAAACGCGTCCACCGCCGAAGAGTCCGGTCCGAACGAGACGGTTCAGATCCTCTTGGGCTACAGATTCTTTGAATGCGGCTCCTGGCTTGAGTCCGATCGATTCACGGATGTAATTTTCTTGTGTGCGGCCTGTAATGGTCTTCCCGTTGGTATCTTGTGTTTGGCCTGTTTCATCAACGAATCGAATTTTGACTTCGCTGATGTTGCCTTCTGCGACGGTCACTTTCATCACGCCTTCTTTCGTTGATGTAAGTCCGACGACACGGGCTAGGGTGTAGCCTTGATCGTCATACCATTTCTGAACATCACGCACGCCTTGATTCAGCTTCGAGGGTTGGACGGCGGTGTTGAGTTGGGGCGCGAAGAGTTGGTTGGCGGTGTCTTGGGTGAGGATTTTCGCGTCTACGAGTTGGATGGAGCGTGCGATGACGGGCGAGAGATTGAATACAACATCGACCCCTTTCGCGTTCATCGTTGGGTTGGCGGCGGCTTGAAAAAAGAGTCCCGTTTCTAAGACGGCTGCGACATCTTCTTTTATCGTTACACCATTCGTCATTTTTCCCGTCTGCGTCAGAATAACCTGCTGGGCGATCGCTTTAAGTTCCGAGTCAACCCCAAGAATTTTCACATCTGTTGTCGGAGTTGCGATCGATTCAGGTAATGTTTTAGGAAGTGCTAGAGTCGTTGGTTCTGCGACTGGCTTTATAGATGCTTTTGCGATGGGTTTGGCATCAAGTTTGGCAACAGTCTTAACCTGCGGGTCTACGGTCGGAGTTGCGATCGGTTGGATGATTGGTTTGACAATTGGTTTGATAACCGATTTTGCAATAGATTCGACAATAGGTTGAGGGGTCAGTTCTTGAATCGGTTGAGGAACAGAATTAACGGCAACTCGAACGGGTTTTACAACAGCTTGAGAAACCTGAGCAATATCGGCAATGGGCTGGATAGTAGGCGTCGCTTGAGGCGTAGGGGACGAAAACTCGGGAACTTGAGCTAGCGTTTCAGGAGATGCGATCGTTTTTTGGGCAGGAATGGCGATCGGATCGGCGTCAGTCTGGATCATCACATCCGCTGGGGACGCGGCGATCGGGATGGCCGTTGCATTCGAGGGAAGTTGGGCGATCGAGACGGCTGTGAGCGCAGTGGCAGCAACGTAAGTGAAACGCATAGGTCAAGTACTGGAGTCGTGAGTGTAGGAAGCGAATTGAACAGGCGTCGGTGAACGTCTGATGTTTTACGTGACTCCGCACCTTTCAGGATTGTTCCGGGGCTGGGGCACAGACCGATCGTTCAAGTTCTATGTGATTAGTGAAAATTCGCCTAGTTGATTTAGCTTTGGAAAATCGAAGATTTTGTGCTGTACTGCAACCTCGAATAAACTGCGCCATCCCGAATGAGTGCAAGGCGCTGAAGCTTGACGCTGACTCATTAAATATGATTCAAGACCTCTGAATATCATGGGTCAAGCAAATTATTTGTACTACAAGCTTAATTTTACGATCGCATTTGGCCATAGATCTTTTAAAATAGAGTTCGTAGCTACTTAACTAGGCGTCAGCATATCGAAACTATTCACGGGAAGCTTCAAGGACTCAAACCCAGCCAACTCAAGCAGCTTCAGACGATTTATCATCAGCGATTGCCGATCGATAGCGTCAGTACGCCCGAGTTTGCGCAACGGCTTGCGGCGGTCAGCACTGAGATTGGGCAGCCAGTTTGTGCGTATATTAATCGGCGCGGACAGGTGACTCGGGTCGGTGTTGGGACTCCGCGTCAGACCCAGATTCCGCCTCGGGAACTGCCGCGCTATGGCGTTGAGCGACTGAGTGGGATTCGGTGTGTAGCGACGCATCTGAAGGTGGAACCCCCCGGAGAGGCGGCGTTGACGGCCATGGCGATGCAGCGGCTGGATTCGTTGGTGATCTTGACCTTGACGGGGACGGGGTTTCAGAAGCGCGGCGGGGGAAGCACGGGGTATGTCAAAGAGGCGTATTGGTGTAATCTGATTCCGCATCCAGAAACGGGGTGGCGCGTGTCGAATCCGATGGCGGTGGATGAGTTGCTCGAACAACATTTTATTGAATTTGTTGAGGAACTAGAGGCCGATTTCCAACGGGCGTTCATCGGCCAGGATGTAGACGGGGACAGCGATCGCGTCTTGGTGGTGGGTTTGCAAACGGACCAAGTGACTGCCACGCGCTATCAGGATGGCATTGAAGAGATTGGGCGATTGGTGGAGACTGCGGGCGGCGAAGTGTTGCAGGTGCTCAGGCAAAAACGATCGCGTCCGCATCCCAAAACCGTCGTGGGCGAAGGGAAGGTGCAGGAAATTGCGCTGATGGTCCAGAGTTTGGGCGCTAATTTGGTGGTGTTCGATCGTAATCTTTCGCCCATTCAAAGGCGCAATCTGGAGGACCAAATTGGGATTCGCGTCATCGATCGGACCGAAGTGATTCTGGACATTTTTGCTCAGCGTGCGCAGTCCGGAGCCGGGAAACTCCAGGTCGAACTCGCACAGATGGAATACATGTTGCCCAGACTCGTCGGTAAGGGGATTGCGATGTCCAAACAAGGCGGCGGAATCGGGACGCGGGGACCGGGGGAAACCAAACTAGAGACGGAACGACGGGTGATTCAGCGGCGGATTAGTCAGTTGCAGCAGGAAGTCACGGCGCTTCAGGCTCATCGATCGCGTCTTCGTCAGAAACGTCAACACGAAGAGATTCCGAGCATTGCGATCGTCGGCTATACCAACGCTGGAAAGTCTACTTTGGTGAATGCATTGACGAGTTCCGACATCTACGCGGCGGATCAACTGTTTGCAACGCTAGACCCAACGACACGGCGATTGGTGGTGATGGATGCGGAAACAGAAGAAAGTCGATCGATTCTCATGACGGACACCGTGGGATTTATTCATGAATTGCCGCCGCCGTTGATGGATGCCTTTCGGGCGACGTTGGAAGAAGTCTCTGAAGCGGATGCCATGCTGCATGTGGTGGATTTGTCCCATCCGGCTTGGTTAAGCCACATTCGATCGGTGATGGAAATCCTGTCGCAGCTTCCCATTTCGCCCGGTCCGGCTATTATTGTGTTCAATAAAGTGGACTCGGTGGACGGCGATCGGCTCATGGAGGCGAAAGATGAATATCCGCAGGCGTTATTTATCTCGGCAAAGGAGCGCCTAGGCATGGAGACCCTTCGTCAGCGCCTGTGTCAGTTGGTGCGTTTTGCGTGTGAGGCGTAGCGTATGGTGGATTTTGTTCGGCTCCAGAAAGCGCTCTCGTGTGAAGCGGAAGCAGGCTTCAATGATTTGCAGGGTAACCACTATCGGTTCAGCGAGTTCCTGCAAATTGCGCTGGGGGAGCCGACGGATGCTGTGGACCGCAGCGATCGGCAAAAGCTCCAAGCTCTTGCGTTGCAGTACGGCGATTATCAGGGGATGGAATTTGCGCAACGGCAGAACTTGGTCGCCGAAACCCGTCGTACAGTCTATCAATTGAAGCAATCGGTTGACGTGGCTAAACCTATTGTTAGTTCGGTTCCAAATCCGGTGAATGCAGCGAATCAGGTCGGTGTTCGATCGGATATAGAGACTCGCATCAAAGCGGTTGTGAATTCTGTTGCAAGTCCTGCGGCGGCGGCGATCGCAGGATCGATCGCCAAACCTGCATCCGGCAAGATTCCTGATCTCGAACAAACCGTGACTTATTTGCCGGGAGTGGGTCCGAAGAGTGCGGAAAAACTTGCAAAGTTGGGAATCTTTACCGTTCGCGATTTGTTGTATTACTATCCGCGTGAACATCTAGATTATGCACGCCAAGCGAAGATTCGGGAACTCAAGGCCGGAGACACTGCAACGATCGTCGCGACGATTACTGCGTGCAACTGTTTTACCACCATAAAGAACAACAAGCTCACCATCTTTGATCTAACGGTAAAAGACTCATCTGGAAAAATGAAACTGAGTCGTTTTTTCATGGGAACCCGATTCTCTGGGCGTGGCTGGCAGGAACAGCAAAAGAAAATGCACCCCACAGGCGCAACCGTTGCTGCATCTGGCTTGGTGAAAGAAACACAGTACGGGATGACGCTGGATAATCCGCAGATTGAAATCTTAGAATTTGATGGTGAGATTGATTCAAATACGATCGGGCGCATTGTTCCTATTTACCCGCTTACCGATGGCGTCGGGGCTGAACTCGTGCGGCGGGCGATGGTGGCTGGTCTTCCGGCGGCTCAACGGTTAGCGGAAACCCTGCCTGAAGGAATGCGGCAACAGTATGAACTCATGGGAATCCAAGATGCGATCGCACAGATTCATTTCCCGGACGATCGATCGGCGCTAGATTCGGCCCGAAAACGGTTGGTTTTTGATGAGTTTTTCTATCTACAACTGGGTCTGCTTTCACGTCGATACCAACAACAGGTGAAACAAACTAGCGTTGTTCTAGCGCCCGAAGGACCATTGATTAAAGAGTTCCATCAAGTGTTGCCGTTCACGTTAACAGGCGCACAGTCTCGCGTGGTCCGAGAGATTCACGGCGACCTGGCAAAAAGCGTTCCCATGAACCGTCTGGTACAAGGCGATGTGGGTTCTGGAAAAACCGTCGTGGCCGTCATTGCGCTGCTTGCGGCCATTCAAGCGGGCTATCAAGGCGCACTCATGGCCCCAACGGAAGTCTTGGCCGAACAGCACTACCGCAAGCTCGTCGAATGGTTCAATCTTTTGCATCTTCCCGTGGAACTGCTTACGGGTTCAACCAAAGTTGCCAAGCGCCGCAAAATCCACGCCGAATTGCTTACGGGAGAACTGCCGCTCCTCGTCGGGACTCATGCACTCATTGAAGATCCAGTTCAGTTTAATAAATTGGGCCTGATTGTCATTGATGAACAACATCGATTTGGGGTGCAGCAGCGTGCTCGATTACAACAAAAAGGCGATAACCCCCACGTTCTCACCATGACTGCTACTCCGATTCCCCGAACGTTGGCGTTAACGTTGCATGGAGACTTGGATGTGAGCCAAATTGATGAATTACCACCAGGCCGAAAACCTATTAAAACCACGCTGGTCGCCGGAAAAGACAGGCAAGCAACCTACGATCTGATGCGACGAGAAATTGCAGACGGGCGACAGGTTTACGTCGTGTTGCCGCTGGTGGAAGAATCAGAAAAACTGGATTTGAAATCAGCGGTTCAGGCCCATGCAGATTTGCAAGATACGGTGTTTCCAGACCTTAAAGTGGGACTCCTGCACGGCAAGCTCTCCTCTGCGGACAAAAATGCGTCCATCAGTGCATTCCGCGATCGGGAAACCCAAATCCTCGTGTCCACCACTGTCGTCGAAGTGGGCGTCGATGTCCCCAACGCCAGCATCATGCTTATTGAGCACGCCGAACGCTTTGGGTTATCGCAGTTGCACCAGTTGCGGGGACGGGTCGGTCGGGGCGCAGACCAGTCGTTTTGCTTGCTGATGACCAGTTCTAAGAGTGAAACCGCTCGTCAACGCCTCAAAGTCCTCGAACAGTCCCAAGATGGCTTCTTCATCTCCGAAATGGACCTGCGCTTCCGAGGGCCGGGGCAGGTCCTGGGGACTCGCCAGTCGGGATTGCCGGATTTTGCACTGGCTAGCTTAGTGGAAGATCAAGACGTGCTGGAGATTGCGCGGGATGCGGCTCAGAAGGCGATCGATCGAGACCCAACCCTAGAACGATGGGCGGCGATGAAAGCCGAACTCGCCTATCGCTACACCCGTTTACTCGGCGGCGCGATCTTGACTTAATCTTGACCTAGCGGACGGATTTGGGCGATCGGCGTTGCTATGTGATGAATCCATGGTTTTTTTGCACGGATATCAATAGTGCGATTGTTCACATTCTCTAGTAAGGTGAAATTTGGTTAGGTTTTGGATTTCCATATCTTCGATCGCCGTGATTCTATTGACTTTTGACCCGTTTTAGAGACTCTTTTCCCATGGATACTTCTCGTAATCTTGCTGTTCTATTTTCAGTTCCCGAAGCGTTTCTGCTCTCTGGATTAGAGTGTGTTTCTGCCCAATATCAGCAGGAGATTCACCCGGCGTTTTTGATTTATGGCTCTATGGAATTTGAAGCCTTTGCGGAAGTGGAAAAAGCGCGGAACGGCAAGCCCTTGGAAATGTTTATTTATGCGGCTAATGCAGCGGGTGATTTGCCCCTGAATCCGGAAGTGACTTGGAAGGGCATTTACATGGGCGTAGAAGCGGCTTCGGGTGGCGGGCGATATCGTGGAAAAGCCATTCATCGTCCGCCTGCAACCGTTCCCGATCGTCGTCCGGTGGCGTTGTTTTGGAAGGTGTCGGAATTGAAAAAACAAAAGGCTGGAATGCCGATCGGGCGATTTCAAACGCTCACGAAAAAAGTATTGCTACCCGATCGCTTTTTGCCGGATAAACCCACACTTATTGAATACCCATTTCATCAGTCAAAATGGTTTGCATAATGCAAAAGTCAGCGGTTTCTGCGCGAAGTTAGCGATAGAAATAGGGGAGGCTTCGAGAAGTGAGCGTGGGGAGCATCTCACTTTTGCAATGAGTATAAATACTTGCGATATTAAGCATGAATTGAAGGTGAGACACCTACGGAAAACTGACCATTGAGATAAGCACATCGGTGTTGTAAGACTTGGTTCACATTCTTCTCCGACCATTGTGCTCCTGAAATTTTGATTCGGCGGCTAATTTGTTAAATTCCCGATTCAACCCCTCCTGACCCGTTCAGCTTTGCTGGCTCAAAGAGCATCGTAAATCCCTCTAGCTGTAAATAGTGATAATTGGGAATCCGATTCTGGTGTTTGGTCAGATACTGAATGAAGTTTTTGGCAGTTTCGAGG
>JAYUJY010000123.1:0-25653 GCA_043764895.1 Synechococcales cyanobacterium
TCGGATTTAGAAACTGAGGAACTGGCATTGCTTTCTAGACAATGAATTATAGTCTCTATAATATCCGATTTTATGCATTCTAGATGAGGGTCAGCTTACGTACGATTCCTTCAATTAGATTAGAAGTAATATGAGAAGTGCGATTGGATGTCACGATTACCGTTTCCACAACTTAAGTGAAGGCTGAGTCATCAAAGCTATAATGCAAATGTAATGAACTGGAGAGTTTTCAAATGGACAAGTTTTTGCGTGGCTTTATTAGCGTTGAAAAGGCTCTTCAAATTTTTGCGGTAGTTGGAGTAATTTCCTTCCTGGGATACCTTGGATTCAACAATGGCCAACGCGATCGAACACTTTCTCCAAATACGTCACCCACCACGCAGTTAAAATAGCTAAAGTCACCAGGGACAACGGTCTAGCCGATCGCCGCACTTCATGTATTGGACCACTGATGCTTCAAACTCCTTCACCTTGAGGGTAGGCTTTTCTTGGATAAAACTGCCGGAGAGCATCAGCAGAGTGAGCGAATCTAATTGGCCCGTCACCTTCAGATCGTGGGCTTCTTGGAACGATCGAACGGCATCGGTAAACGACCCGAAATGTCCGAGTTTTTGGAGATAGACTAGGGCGGTATTGCTGGAAAATATCAGGTCCGTCGATCGATAAATCGGCAGATATTCTTCCCGCCAAATCACATTGAATTCAGCTTGAGTATAGGACTGATACTTTCCCGTCGCCGGATCGGCCACGATCGCCTTAATGCCATCTATAGCCATGAGCGCCACCGCATGAGGCAACTTTTCGCCCGCCTCCGTAATCTGCCAAACCGCTAGTACGCCCGGTCGATTGATTTGCTGCATTTGTTCCCAGGTCGGCTTTAGCTCCATTCCACTCAGCCCAAAGCTCTTCACCGCTTGGAGCACTTGGGGCATTGAGGTTCCCATCAGACTCGTTCCAGCCGCGCGCGCGACCTCAGTTTCGGTGGCACTCGTTATGCCCCAACGTTGCAAAATACTGGCCAAGGCCGACGGAGCGCAGCTACTTGCAGAGGTTTGCCGGACCACGCGATTGGGGCGGATATTATGATTCAGTTTTGAATAAATAGGAGCGAGAAAGTGTGACTCAACGCTTACAAAAGCCAGTAGACCCAAAATACCCACGACCCCAATCATCCCAAGCTGAACCCTTGCCGTCCGCCAGCTAATGGCGATCGCCATCCCCAATGCCCCACACAGCAAGCTGCGGATAATCCCCCAGGTAATTCGCATTCCCGAGAAGCGCCACTCCAAGGGAAAGTTCTTGAGCTGCGGCAAATTAATAGCAATCAGCAGCAGGACGACATACAGCCCGATCGCTATGATCGCCAGCCATTCTTTGCCCTTAAACAAATCATTCGCCGTCGCCCCCCGGCGTAACATCACCCGCCCGAGCTTAGTGCCGAAATAGAAGCACAGACACCCGATCGTCCAGTTCAATGCAAAGTTGAGATCCAGGTCGATCGTCATAATTCACCCAGTAATAGCCATCCTATTCGCAGCCGTTCCTTATTCAGAACCCCAGCTTTTGTTTTCAATTAATAGCACAGCAAATTTTTTTATGGGGAGGATCCCCTAATTCCCCTTCAACCCATCCAAAATCTTCACCCCACCATAAATCACCACCATCCCCAAAAGCCCACTCGCCATCCCCAACGGCATCACCCCAGCCAGCCCCAAACTCACCAATCCCACGCCCACACTATCCGCTACCAATACCAAAGCCCGATCGCGAATCCCAAAGGTGACAATCGGTTCTGCCTGGTCCGGCAAAAGCTGCACCCCAGCAAAAAGATTAAACCCCGCCTGACTCATCAAAATCATCGCCGCGCCCACCCACAAAGAACCCTGCGCCCCATACATTCCCAACAACTCCAAAGCGATCGTCATCACCGTCACCCCGTAAAACCGATCGAGCCTATCATCCCTTAGCGCATTACTCAGCCCTAACGCTCGAACCCGAGCCACCTGTTGGAGATCAAATATCGCCATCACGCACAAATCTAAACTTAGCAAAAATATCGCCATCGCCAAAATTCGCTGATCCAGTGCTTCTAAATGCAAAGCTTGCCACCCCAACAGCACGATCGCAGGCCCATAGAACCCAAGTAACACCCCCTTTACGATCACGACGCTCTCCTCCCAACCCCTAGCCTAAAAAAATGATCTCAATTCCGGAACTTATTGCCAATAGAATGAATCATCTATCCTAGTTCACCGAATGTGCTAGTTTCCAGAATGTCACATACCCCTATGATGTCGCACCTCACCTCTCCCATGTCTTCCCGCTTTTTCAAAAATTTCACCATCGTCGCCCTCAGCACCGCCAGCCTTCTGTCGGGCTACACCCCCGATCGACTCTTTAGCCCTATCGCTAGCTCACCCGTTCCGATCGCCTCTGCCCAAGAATCCAGCTTCACCCGCTATGTCCGGGCTATTTACGCCATTGAGCAAGAACGCAAACCCCTCATGTCAAAGGTCAAAACCATTACAGGCGGCAATATGCCCGACAACGTGTGTAGCAGCGGTTTTGCACAGCTCCCTGGCAATCTCAAAGGCAATATTCTCAACATCTGTAACTCCTTTAATGATGAAGTCAACGCCATCCTCAATCGCAACGGATTCGCAAACAACGCCGACGAATTCAACCGTTACCAACAGCAAGCCATGAACAGCGATCGCAAGATCAGCCGTGAAATACAAAAGCGCATTGCGGACGAAATGGCTCGCCTTGGCTTGAAATAAAGCAATTGAGATAAAAAACCGCCTATCTTTCTCAGTTTAGAAGATTAGACGGTTCTTAAGGCTTATCCCCTAAATTTAGGGGATTTTCTATTCAGCAAAACTGGGCAAATCCAACTTCCCCGCCTGCCGACTCCGCATCGCCAATCGATAGCTCACGCTTTGCAACTCAGCATGGAGCTTGCGGTTCTCTTGCTGGATTTGCACCACTTTTTCCTTCACCGGAGCCATGCGTTCTGCAAACTTCTGCCGATACACATTCGGCAACTCCTGCACCACCTTCTCCAACATCTGCGATCGATCGTTCAGCCCCTGCATGGATTCTTCCAAGGTCGAAATCTTCACATCCCGGTCGGCAATCTGTCCCTGATAAAAATTCACCTGCTCTTCCATTCCGCGCATCTGATCCCGCAGTGCCCGCATTTCAGCCAAATCCCGTTCAATGGGAGCGCCTACTGCATCCGGCTTTTGGCCCTGACCCTTGACGAGACGAAATAATTCTTGCGAAAGCTGCTGCACGAGCTGGTCGCGAGCCTGAAGCTCATCTTTGAGATAGAGGGTTTCAGCTTGAAGCTGTTGAAGTGTAAGGGTTTCAGATTGGGACACGACGATCGCTAGCTCCGGATTAAGGCAGTTGAACAAATTGGATCAGACATAAGGACTCAAACAACCCCTTGGTTATGGGATTGGTGGCTATTGTAGCGACGAACGGGAGAAATGCAAAATGATCTTTTATAGTTCTCCTCGTCCAGTGCTGAATCCCCCTAAACCTTAACGGGTTCAGCGATCGGTTCAGCCAAATGCTCCACCCAGCGACGAGGCTCCGAAGCACGCCGAATATCACGCCAGATTTGCGTTGCCGCCAGCGTTCCATCCGCAACGGCAATGGAAATTTGATTAATCCCCTTCTTCATATCCCCCAGCGCAAAAATTCTCGGATGCGATGTCCGACACATGCTGTCTGTCACCAGATCCTCGCCATCGCGCTCCAGCTCAATGCCGTCTAAATACGCACTGAAGTAATGCGATCCCATGGCAATCAACCCCGTCTCCAGTTCAACATGGCTGCCATCGGCTAGCTCCACGCCCGTCATCTCATGCTTGTGCCCAATGAAATGCTTCAATGGCTGCTCATACAGGGGATATCCGTGCTCAGCCAGCTTTTGTCGCATCGCATCGCTCACCTCAAACAATCCCTGAGTAAAGACTGAAATATAAGGCGTAAACCAATTCATCACAAAGGCCGTCCCGATCGCCCCCTCGCGGTTAACAAACAATCCCGCCTTCTTGTCCTCCATATCCAGGCCATCACAAATCATGCAGACATGTAGATTGTGCCCAGCATAGTCATAGACATTCTGCATATTCTCCAGCTTAGGTAAATTGTCCATAATGCCGCTGGCCGCCACCACATACTTCGATCGAAACTCCGGATAGGTACTGTCCTGTTTCCCCACTCTCACCCGAACTTTAAAGGTCTCACCCTCATCCTTCACCGTCTCCACAAACCCCATTAAATAATCCGCGCCAGTCTCCAACGCATGATGCTGACCCTGCTTCAACAAATCGCGTCCGGGAAGATGCGAATCGACCCCCAAATAGTTGCGCAAATCCTGCATCCAAAACGATCGACCCCGCCCCTTCTCCACCACCAAACACGACAATCGGTAGCGCTGAAGATAAATCGCCGCCGACAATCCACCCGCCCCGCCCCCCACAATAATCACGTCATAGACGTGATCGATCCGCTCACTCAGATTCTTCTTAGACAGCTTCATCGGGCAGTTACCTCTTAAATCAAACTCGGTATGACTTCGCTTTATCATAACCGATCCCCCACTAAAAAGCATCTGTGACCTTTAACAATCACAGATGCGGGGTGAGGGGCAACGGGATTAAACCCTCGTTTGCTAGAAGTTGGCTCGCAAACTCCAGGATTCGACCAACGTCTCTATTCTTCTTCTTCAGGCTCTTCAACATCTTGCTTTACGGTCAAGTAGCGAATAACTTCTTCACTCAACCGCATCGATCGCTCCATCACCGACACCATCGGACCGCCGCCCTTGTAGTTCATTTGGATATAAATCCCCTCACGGCTCTTCCCGATTTCGTAGGCCAACCGACGCTTGCCCCGATGCTGAGTTTCGATAATTTCAGCACCATTCTCTTTCAACAGAGACTGATACTTCTCGATCGCCTGATCGACCGCTTCGTCCCCGAGGTCAGGACGCAAAATGTACATCGTTTCGTAAACAAAATCTTTCATTGATCATCTCCTTATGGTCAACTGGCTTTTCCTAAAGCCGACAAAACTGTCAAGCTCAGAAAAGCAAGGAAATCACATCTTACCCGATGAAGGTTCTCATTACCTAATCTTTAGCGTTTAAAAACGCAACTGAGACTCCACCGCCTCCGAAATCACGGGAATTGAGCCATAGTTCCCCATAATCACGCAAAAAAATGAATACATTGAGGCTCCAGCCACCGCGAGTGACACTAGCAGCCCTAGCCAATCCGTCAGCGCGCCCAAAGCCGGACCCAAAAAATTCAAGACTAATCCCACCAGCGGTGCCGCAATCCCAATCAACAACGACTGCATGACGTGGAACCGAATGAAATAATTGATTGTGCGGTTACGAACCACCAAAAGGTACAGTCCTAAATAAAAAATCAACCTAATATACGGTCCAAGCAAAGCTCCCAAAGTCGCTAGAATAGAGTCCCAAAAAGCTTGCTCCGGAGACACAGCCGGAGACGTCACAGTCATTCCCAGGAACAGTACGGCCCTCAGCAAAAGCATCGGCAGCACCGAAAACAATAGCAGTGAATAGGGCAGCGAGGCCAAAAATCGATCGAGTCCAGTCACCGTTCCACGAAAAGTCATAACCCCGCCTCACTCCACATAACATTGGTCTAAAAACGCAACTGAGACTCTACTGCCTCCGAAATCACTGGAATCGAGCCATAGTTCCCCATAATCGCAGAAAAAATTGAATACATTGAGGCACCCCCCACTGCGATCGACACCAGTAACCCCAGCCAGCTCGTCAGCTCACCTAAAGCCGGACCCAACAGATTCAACACCAATCCCACCAGCGACGCCGCAATCCCAATCAACAGCGACTGCATCGTGTGAAATCGAATGAAATATTTAATTTCGCTATTACGAACCACCAACAGGTACAGCCCAAAGAAAACGATTAGACTTCCATACTGGCCGAATAAAGCGCCAGACATCGCCGAAATCCCCACCACGACCGATAGAACTGGAGACACAACCTCTCCTCCCGGCAATAGCATTGCCCCCAACAAAAATAGCGGTAGCACCGAAAACAACGGAAGTAAATAGGGCAGCGAAGCCAAAAATCGATCGAGTCCAGTCACCGTTCCACGAAAAGTCATAACCTCGCCTCATTCCACACGATAATGCCCCCAGCATAACCAACCCCCAGCCCTTTCATCACTATTCTCAATTCTCACTTCAGCATTCTTCCTTCTCAAGACACCTGCACCACTCGAAACCCCATCTGACAGTCAAACTGATCTGGCTGTTGCGGCATCAAAGACGCGATCGCCTGTCCGCACCGAAGTTGCCCACTGTCCCACCGAGGCTTTCCATCTCGACTCGCCATCACACAACTTTGACAAACCTGCTGAACCGGAACCAATCGATCGCCCACTATCATGACTAACATTTGTCCCACCTCCCGAAATTTCGCACGTCTCAATCGTCGTCTCAATTCATCCTCGAAGACCAGCCGATCGACATCACGGCCTCACATTTCATCCTTTCTTATACATATTGTGGCAGTCGAACCCGAAGACCGCTGTAATCCCACAAACAATTTAACGTACCGACCCTTTCCACATCGCCTCAACCCCTAAACTTCAACTTAGACTTCAAAAAACAATGCTCTTACTAGAACCTCGTGCAGATTTTCGTTATGATCGGGAAACTTGGCATCTTAAACTCTCAGACCGATAGCATCCGGCTAACCATCAACGCCTCCTCTGTCCACCCTACAACCCAGATTGGAAGTTACTCCTGTGACGACGAACTCAGACTTTCTCACTCAACAAGACCCCGCGATCGCCCGTCTTATCGGCCAAGAACTCGAACGCCAACGGGATCACCTCGAAATGATCGCCAGCGAAAATTTCACCTCTGCCGCTGTCATGGAAGCCCAAGGATCCGTGCTGACGAATAAGTACGCGGAAGGCTTACCGACCAAACGCTACTACGGCGGATGCGAATTTGTGGATCAAATCGAACAAATCGCCATCGATCGCGTCAAAGAACTTTTCGGCGCTGCCCACGCCAACGTCCAACCTCACTCGGGAGCACAAGCCAACTTCGCCGTCTTCCTAGCGCTGCTCAAACCGGGCGATACCATTATGGGCATGGACCTGTCCCACGGCGGACATCTCACCCACGGATCCCCCGTCAACGTCTCCGGCAAATGGTTTAACGTCGTCCAGTACGGCGTTAACAAAGAAACCGAGCAGCTTGACTATGACGAAATCATGGTTTTAGCCAAAGAGCACAAACCCAAGCTGATCATCTGCGGCTACTCAGCCTATTCGCGCACTATCCACTTCGACAAATTCCGGGCGATCGCCGATGAAGTGGGCGCGTACCTGATGGCCGACATTGCCCACATCGCAGGCTTAGTGGCCACCGGACTTCACCCAAACCCCTTGCCCTACTGTGATGTCGTCACCACCACCACCCACAAAACCCTGCGCGGTCCTCGGGGTGGCTTGATCATGACGCGGGACGCTGAACTAGGCAAACAGTTTGACAAATGCGTGTTCCCTGGGAGCCAAGGTGGCCCTCTAGAGCATGTCATCGCTGGAAAAGCCGTAGCTTTTGGGGAAGCCCTCAAGCCGGAGTTCAAGACCTACTGCGCTCAGGTCATCGTCAATGCTCAAACCATGGGCAAACAGCTTCAAAAACGCGGCTTCAAGCTCGTGTCAGGCGGCACCGATAACCACTTGATCCTAGTGGATCTTCAATGTATCGGCATGACGGGAAAAATCGCAGATGCTTTGGTCAGTGGCGTCAATATTACGGCTAACAAAAATACTGTGCCGTTCGATCCCGCCTCTCCGTTTGTCACCAGCGGTATCCGATTGGGAGCAGCAGCGATGACAACCCGTGGTATGGGCGCAACTGAATTCACAGAGATCGCTAACATTATTGCCGATCGATTGCTCAACCCTGACGACGAGGGTGTCGCTGCCGATTGCCTTCGCCGGGTAGCTGCACTGTGCGGTCGATTCCCGCTCTACCCTTACTTGCAGTCTGCGATCGCTGAACCCGCTTTGGTCTAAGAACTGGAAAGTTCAATAATTTTGCGGAGATGTGAAACGATCGCATCTCCGTTTTTTATGCTCTAATTCGGGGGAGCAATTTTGCCTAGTGATCGAGAGTATTGCGCAATAGAATGCTGAGGGGTATGTGCCCTGCATACATTCTTTATACGTCTTGCCAGGGTATAGTAGGCACTGCCTGAACCCATTCTCTGTCTCTAACGTTTGTTCTCAGTTCCCTGATTCTATCTAGGTTTCCATGCTGTCTCCTTGGTACCTCCTTTTAACGTTTTCGCTGTCGGCCTCCACGGTCCTATTCAGTACCCCCTGGGTCAAGAAACTAGCCCTCCGGTTTGGATACGTCGATCAGCCCAATGCCCGAAAAGTTCACCAACGCCCGATGGTCCGACTCGGTGGCGTCGCAATGTTTTCCGGCTTTCTCCTGGCCCTGTTTGTCACTTGGCGGCTGGGCGGTTTTGGGGGACTTGGACCCGGAAAAGAATTAGAAATGTGGGGCGTGGCCCTGGGTGGCGTGGCTTTTTTTTGTATCGGACTGTTGGACGATTTATTTAATCTGTCGCCCTTCACGCGCTTGATTGCTCAGGTGATTGTGGCGATCGGAGCTTGGTCCATGGGTGTTCAGATCAATTTTCTTTCGGTTCCCGGCATTATTCTCGTCGGTATGGTGCAGCTTCCTGATGTGGTGAGCTTAGTCTTAACAATCGTCTGGCTTGTCGGCATTACCAATGCGATCAACTGGATTGATGGACTTGATGGACTTGCGGCTGGAGTCTCTGGCATTGCGGCCCTCGTCATGATGATCACCTGCTTTGTTATGCACCAACCCGCAGCGGCACTGGTGGCAGCAGCCTTAGCGGGGTGTAGCCTTGGCTTTCTTCGCTACAACTTTAACCCGGCTCAAATTTTTATGGGAGACGGCGGATCCTACTTTGTGGGATTCACTCTCGCAGGGGTTGGTGTCATTGGGCTAGTCAAGGGCGTCACTACCGTTGCCGTGTTGCTACCGTTGATTTTGGCGGTGCCGATCGTCGATATGTCTGCCGTGATTCTGGATCGGTTGCGCAATGGAAAATCGCCCTTCATTGCTGACAAACGCCATCTTCACCATCGCCTTCTGGAAGCTGGCCTATCCCATCGCAGAACCGTTCTGTTTATTTATGCCCTAACGCTGTGGGTCGGCTGTCTGGCGATGGCCTTTTCTGGGATGCCCAGCGGATTTGGCTATGCGGCCATTGCCACAGTCATCTTAAGCTTCGCCTCCTGGCGCGTTTGGCAAATCGCAAAGCAAGCCTAGATTTTGCCGTCCCGATCCCAAATCCCCACTTGATAAGCTCAAAATCCCTACTCAGGTTTCTACCATGACGATCGCAGCAGAAGTTATTAGCGTCGGCACCGAACTCCTGCTCGGCGACATTTTGAATTCCAACGCCCAATATTTAGCCAAAGAACTCGCCACCCTCGGCATCTCTCACCACTACCAAACCACCGTCGGTGACAACCCCGATCGGCTGAAGCAGGCCATCAAGCTCGCCTCAACTCGTGCCAATCTTTTGATTTTTACGGGTGGACTCGGCCCCACCCCCGACGACTTGACCACCGAAACGATCGCAGAAGCCTTCAGTACGCCGTTGGTCGAGCACGCGCATATCGTCGCCGACATTACCCAAAAGTTTGCTAAACGCGGACGGGAAATGACGCAGAACAATCTCAAACAAGCCCTTCAGCCAGAAGGATCGACGATTTTACCCAACCCCGTTGGCACTGCCCCCGGCATGATCTGGGAACCAACGCCTAACTTATTAATCTTGACCTTCCCCGGCGTCCCCACCGAGATGAAACAAATGTGGCGTGATACCGCCGTATCCCTCTTGAAATCTAAAGGCTGGGCCAAAGATACGATCGTATCTAGCACCCTTTACTTCTGGGGAATTTCAGAATCCGCCCTAGCCGAAAAAGTCAGCTCTTACTTCGACTCCACAAATCCTACCGTTGCGCCCTACGCCAACCGAGGCGGCGTCAAACTCCGTGTTACCGCCAAAGCTGCTACAGATACGGACGCACTAGCCCTGATCGCACCCGTTGAAGCCGCACTGCGATCGATCGGTGGTCGAGACTGCTATGGCACGAACACCGACACTCTCGCCTCCGTCGTCGGCCAACTGCTTCTTAGCCAAAAGCAAACCCTCGCAGTCGCCGAATCCTGCACAGGCGGCGGCTTAGGTCAACTGCTTACCCACACTCCCGGCAGCTCTGCTTACTTCTGGGGCGGCGTGATTTCATATGACAATTCTGTAAAAGAACGATTGCTTGGGGTTGACCCGACTGTTCTCGCCAAAGACGGAGCCGTCAGCGAAGCCGTCGCAATCCAAATGGCCTGCGGAGTCCGCAATAGACTTTCCACCGACTGGGGACTCAGCATCACTGGAATCGCAGGTCCAGACGGCGGCACCGAAGCCAAACCCGTTGGCCTCGTCTATATTGGTATCGCAGGCCCAGATGGCGCAACGGTCTCTATGGTTCAGTATGGCGATCGAGACCGAGACTGGATCCGACAGGGAAGTGCGGCCACTGCGCTCGATCGACTGCGCCGAAGACTCCAGTACGGCGAATAGAGCATGACTGTGCGATTATAAGTAAAGTTCCTCAAAATCTTTAGAATGATTTCAGATTTACAGACTTTTAATCTCGTGACGAATTCGTTATGATGTTTAACACGAGGTAAATGTTCGAGGCTTAATTCTTAACAACTGCGTTATGTGAGTCCTGGCGTTTGAATCGTTGCATTGATAAAATGGATGGCAATGTCTGATGGCTCCTGGAATCTTAGCCGATCTCAAAGAGCGTTAGAGTTGTCTCAGACTATAACTAAGAAGAGGTCTGTTCATGGATTTTGTAGAAGAACTGCTGGATAGACTGAAGGAAATCACCCGTCGCATTATTGACTCGCTTTTGGGTCCGGAGGCGCAGCCTGAGCCTGAATATATTCCGATTCCCGTCCACGATCGGCCCCGTTCTCGCTACTAGCCCAATAACCGTGGTTCAAGTTTTATGATTAGTATTCTCGTTTTGCACGGTGCGAATTTGAATTTGCTCGGAAAACGGGAGCCTGAGATTTATGGATCTGAAACATTGAAGGACATCAATGAGCAGCTTGATCGTCAAGCAAGATCCTTAGCGGTCCATATTTCAATGGTCCAGTCCAATCACGAAGGTGCCTTGATTGATGCAGTTCACGCAGCAGCAGGGGTTCATCAAGGCATTTTAATCAATCCAGGTGGGTATACGCACACCAGTGTTTCTTTGCGCGATGCCCTATCAGGAGTTCGGATTCCAACGGTAGAGGTTCATCTCAGCAACATTCATAAACGCGAAGAATTTCGTCATCATTCCTATATTGCACCCATAGCGGTAGGTCAGATCAGTGGATTTGGGGCTGACAGTTACCGACTTGGGCTAGATGCACTGGTCAGTCATTTACGATCGGCACTGTAATTGTCCTTCTAAGCATCAAAGTTGCAGTCAGCGCGGAAAAAATTCACATTGACAGTCTGTTGGTCCGCAGGTCAAAATGTAAAGTGATGAAGCTTTGTAAAGGTCTTTGGATGTCACTTGAGTTTCTCTCCCCTGAGATGATTGAAGAATTGGCTAAGCAGTATGGATACTGGGCCATTTTTGTAGGAATTTTATTAGAGAACTTGGGACTGCCGATTCCCGGTGAGACGGTGACGATCGTGGGTGGTTTTTTGGCTGGTAGCAATCAGTTGGAGTATCCCTTGGTCTTGGCTAATGCCGCAGGCGGGGCCGCTATCGGTGGAACAATAGGTTACTGGATTGGGCGTAAGGGCGGCTGGCCACTCCTTCTGAAGCTGGGGAAACTCTTGCGCTTTCAAGAGAGCAAGCTCGAAGGGATGCGACGTCAGTTTTCAGAAAATGCTGGGAAAGCAGTATTTTTTGGTCGGTTTATCGCACTGTTCCGCGTCTTAGCTAGCCCCTTGGCAGGCATTACCGAGATGCCATTTCTGAAATTTATGGGATACAACGTTGCAGGGGCGGTAGTCTGGGCGACGGTCATGGTCACTTTGTCCTACTTTGCAGGTCAAATCGTCCCGCTAGAGAAACTCGTCGGTTTTGCGACCCAGTTTGCATTTGTTGCATTGTTACTCGTGGTGCTCGCGATCGGACTGCCAATTTGGCTTGAATCTCGTCATGCAAAGGCTGAAGAAGCCAAATCCGAACCCGAGGCTCCGTAGATTAGCGTGAACACCAATATGATGAAGTAAGTGTAAAGTTAAGTATGAAGTCGTTAACGCAGTTCAGTAGCTATGACCGAATCCATCAGTTCTCGTCCCAAGAATGTTTTAGGCAGTGAGCTGAGAGGCTGCTGTACGTCACCTGTTACGGGCTTCTATCGCGATGGCTTTTGTCAGACGGGTCCAATGGATCATGGGAGCCATACCGTCTGCGCTCAGGTGACTACTGCATTTTTAGAATTTTCCAAATCTCAGGGTAATGACCTGACAACGCCGATTCCAAGCTACCAGTTTCCGGGACTCAAAGCGGGCGATCGCTGGTGTCTATGCGTCTCTAGATGGCGTGATGCCCTCGAACACGATTGTGCGCCCTTGGTTGTTCTTGAAGCCTGTCACGAAAAAGCGCTAGAAGTCGTCACCCTAGATAATCTTCAACGCCATGCGATCGCAACGTAGGGACGATCAAAGCTAATAGCAAGTACTTATATTGATAGATTGTCTTCAAATTCATCATCGTTCGATGTGGCGATGTTCATTGTAGTGAATTAATCGACTATGAGGTTGGATACCAATTACCCCAATTATCCAACATGAAAGATCATAGTCATCGATCTGAACTTAATCCTCCTGAAAATATCACACCATCTGTGGGAACGACTCTAAGTGGAATTCTAATCCTTCTTCCACTAGCGTTAGTTCTAATCTACCTTTATTCAAGTGCAATTAGATCTTGAATACCGTTTATCTATGTATTCAATAACAAAGCTGATCTTCATCGGGCTGATTTTCATCGGCCTAATTTTTATCAGTAAGTTGTTCATCCTCAATGTCTTAAAGGAGTCGATTGTGTTAGATTTTATCCATAGCGTAATTTCCAATATCAAAGCCAACGTGAAGTTGTTTTTAAATAGTTTTCAAATCAGACAGGTTCTACCTACTGTCTTGATGAGTGTCCTGCTAATGACGAGCATTGTAGACTCTGATCTGAGTCCTAAAGCGATTACTAAGAAGATCGATAAGGTGATTCATCAGGACAAAGAACAAAGACCAAAAACGACTCAAGAATGGAATAAGCAGTCTCGTGAAACTGAAGATAAACCTGGAGAACGGATAAAAAGAATTGAGAAGCAATCCGTTGAAGCAGTCAAAGACTTTGGTTCAATGTACTCAGATACGGCTAAGCGAAGTGCTTCTGAACTAGAAGACTTAAAATAGATAACGTAAGAGCGATCGTGAAGTCGTAAACATCAACATTAAAACAGGTTAGCTACTATAATTTTCTATAGTGACTAACCTGTTTTAGTATTTGGATCAAATTTTTATTAATAGGACTTTTGAATAATCAGTATTTAATGATGTTTAAAAGCTAATAAATCACTTAGATTTTCAAGTAGTTTTATCTCTACAAACGTAATCTCTTTCACAGTATTTAAATTAATCAACCAGCTTGCATTGAGAGTGAAGTAATTCGTTTTAACTTTTCCTTGAACTTGGTACTGAGTGTAACTCTGATCGCTCATTGTTGTTCTCATATGAGTTGGAAAAATCTTCATTCCGAGAGCTTCTTTCTCCAAATATTCGGCGATCGCACTTCTGCCCGTAATGATTCCTTCAAATGGAGGTTTTAAGCCCCCTTGTTCTGAAAATAGATCGGCAGTTGCTATAAAATCAGACTGATTAAGTCGTACAAAATAGTCATGAACGACAGGCTCATTTGTTCTTGGGTCTAACTCGGTAAAAGAAGTCGTTGTCATATTTAAGGATGGTGTGGGTTCAACAGTTTGCGAAAGCAGGAATGGATACAGCACCAAAATCCTGATCTAAAGCTGTAACCGAAAAAAACGGGGCTTATCCGGCTACAGCTATGCTAAAGCACGTTTATAGAAGGCAAAGATTTTGATTAATCTCCGATCGCCATAAATCCTCCAACCTTAAGTCCCTGGAGGTGCCACCAATCCAGGCATAGGTTCATTCTCGGGTTCAAATTCAGTCCTTTCAGCACCACACTGTGGACAAACCCATTCATCGGGTAATGCCGCAAAAGGAACTCCTGGCGCACCTGTTTTTGCATCAGGCTCTGTCGGGTCGTAGACATAACCACAAGAATTACAACTGTAGGTTTCCATTATTAACTCCTAGATATAGAATAGAGTGGTTCTTAGGCTGAACGAGTTCGATCGTTAATTACAGTCCGGTCATTTTGTCATGAGGACTTGCGATCGGATCAACTCCCATATCGGCAACAAAATCTCGTAAAACTGTGATTTGTTCGGAATGATCGAGTTGTTGAAGCTGGCTCAAGCATTGAGAGACATTGGCATCGATTGCATAACCCTCTGGCATTGGAATAATTTCAGAACGGTCCATTCCCTGAGCAAGCAAATACCAAAATAATAGCTTTGTAGTATTGCTTAATGCGCCATACTCTCGACTGACTAAGCTGTTTTTATGGTCTATAAGATCACGCTGAACTTTTAATTGTTCTTCGTGAGACATTTCAGCCACTTGTTTGAATAGCCCTTCTGCAATGATGGGTGATGCTGTGCTAGCGCCCGGTGCCGCTGGCGTAATAGACTTCCCAACCTCCTTATAAATGAACCAAAGTAAGGCTAACTTTTGGTCTGTTGATAGGTCTTTAAAGGCTGATATTAAACCAGGGTTTATATCTGAAATAATAACTTCCATATGATCCTCTTAATTTGTTTCTTAAGAGTAGTAAGTATTCGTTATGGATAAAACTGACTATAGAGACAGATTGAAATAGCCAAAAGGAATACTGGTCTAGGTGACATACCTAATATATAAATTAGATTTTTCAACTTTGAAGCCTAATATTAGAGCCTAATATTAAAGTGTATCAAAAACGATCCAATCTTGAACGTTTGCATTCTTTAAGACTGACTGAGCTTGACTAATTTCCTCGTCAGTCCCTTTAACGACAACTAAGTAGTATCCATTCATTAATCGATCGGAGTAATGCTTTGCCTTCTCATCTGAAATACCGACTCCGATCGCAGATCCAATCAATCCACCCGATACCGCACCATAAAATGCGCCAACAGCCATTCCAACGAGTAAAACTGCGCCACCCACGCCCGGAAGTGCAAGAGAGCTTAGTCCAGCAATGACACCACCGCCTACACTTCCCCAAGCGCCAGAAAACAATGCGCCATGTTCAAATCGATCGATCGCACGATGGGTCGCAAAATACTCTTCAGACTGTACGGCTGGTTCAGTCAAGTTTTCTAATACAACATCTTCTGAAGTCGGATGTTCCACTACAACGGAAACTTGATCGGTCGGAAATCCGGTTGATTTAAGCTGACTGAGAGCAGATTCAGTGTGTTGGCGATCGGGAAACAGGCCCAGTGCATTTTTGTATTCTAATGCCATGTTGAACTCTCTACGTTATACCTGATGCAAGTCAGAAAATACTGGCGAACCGTCGCCTCACCAAAACCGTCTTATTGATCTGCCCCATTAGAAGCTATAGCCCACTCCAACCTTAGCAACAACTCCCTGTCCAGAACGAGTGATGTAGTCAACACCACCATAGAGCACCGTATTTTGACCCAGTTTAGTTTCAACCCCGGCTTGGATAACAGGCGATGTAAATTCACCCACTAAAAGACCTGCACCTGCGTAAGCACCAATGCCTCTACCTAAAGAGAAGTCATAGGTTCCGGTGGCTTGAATACTGACGGTTCTTAAGGGAGAAAAACTAGCACGAGCCGAAAAATCGGACCGTGGAATTTTATATCGACCATCAAGTCCTAATTCAAAATCAGTGACTGAGTTACCGATCGAAACCCCTCCAGAAACCCCCACATAGTTTTCATTCATTTGCGCTTGGGCGCACGGAGTAACGATCGCGCCGATCGCCGTAACAGTCATCACTGATAAGATGATTTTAGAGAAATTCATAATATTAGAGGCTCCTTCAAAGACTGTAAGAGGTCACTAGTTTAAATGGCGATCTCATTTTTGTGACTACTCAAATTTTAGGGTAAATAGTTGACTAGACTCTCTCCTGAATTGTACAGGTTAGTGTTGTCAATGGAGAGAGCTAGTCATGAATCAGTGCTTAATGCTCACATTCAGTCACTCCTGAATCTCAATCTAGTAAGCGACAACTGATCCATTACTTTGAACTCTCACGGTCGTTTGGCTATCATTTAGACCCATGCTTTCACTCAGCGTCAGTGATAAAACACCCTGCTCCGATGTTTCTACTGGAGTAACTTTAACCAATCCTCCATCAGGTCGTAGAAACGTGATCGTTACGGGTGCAGGCAGTGATTGAAGACTAACGGTTTCGTTCGCCGCTAAGGTGCGTTGTTGCGTATGCCCGATCGCTTGATAGGTCATTTGTGTGTTAGTCGTATTCTTCATTTGAACAGTGACGTTACCTGATTGTAAGACGATCGTTGTGATGGGTATCTGTTGCTGTTCGGCTGGTGGGACTTGGGTGGGGGGTGATTGAGTCATCAAGGGTGCTACTGGAACCTGTGCATTCTGTAACTGATTTGCAGCATTGGGTGGACAGCCTTGAGGTGCTGGGCGTTGACTATTGTGTGGCTCTTCGTAGTAAATCTTAGGACAAGGATTGACGGCTGAAGTGGATGTAGTCTGAGCAAAAGAAGGCCACGCAGCAAAGCTGATAAGGCTTCCTGAAACAATACTAAATGACTTGAGAAAGAGAGATGAGTTGAATTTCATGATGATTTCCTAAAATAGGGTGTTTTGTTAATCTAATGACGTAACTTCAACCATACCCCGAAACACATTCATGCCGCAGGAAAACTCATAATTTCCTGATTTGTTTGGCATGAATTCGATCGGAGTAATCTGATTAAGGTTTTTGATTGAACATGGTTCATCGGGTTACCTTTAGGTATAACCATATTTTTTGATGAACCAGGTTTTAACAAACTGAGTTAATACGCAATAACCAGTGAGAATTGCAGCCAACCAGACGAAATAAATGGCTGGCAAGGGAACAAATCCCAAACTAGATGCGATCGGAGAGAAGGGAAGATACATCCCGATCGACATTACGGTAGCGGTGATGAGTAGCATAGGTAAAGACGCTCTACTTTGGATAAAAGGAATCTTGGCTGTGCGAATAACATGGACAATTAAGGTTTGAGTCATTAGGCTTTCCACAAACCAACCTGTTTGGAATAAGGCTTGATTCTCGACAGATGTTGCCCCAAAGACAAACCACATCAGAGCATAGGTACAATAATCAAAAATAGAACTGATTGGACCGATGAATATCATAAATCGCTGGATATTATCAATTTTCCACTTTGGCGGTTTGACGAGATCCTCCTTGTCTACATGATCAAAAGGAATCCCTGTTTGAGAGAAGTCGTAGAGAAGATTGTTAATCAAAATTTGGACAGGTTGCATGGGTAAAAATGGAAGAATTGCACTTGCACCCAAGACGCTAAACATATTGCCAAAATTAGAACTAGTTCCCATTCTGATATATTTGATGATGTTAGAAAAAGTCTGTCGGCCAATAATGACTCCAGACTCTAGGACTAGCAGGTTTTTTTCGAGCAAAATGATGTCTGCCGACTCTTTGGCAATATCGGCTGCTGTATCCACTGAGATACCGACATCGGCCTCTCTCAAAGCGGCTGCATCATTAATGCCATCTCCCATATATCCCACAATGTTGCCTTTCTTCCGCAAGACTTGAATGATTTTGGCTTTTTGGGTGGGTGAAAATTTGGCAAAGATGGTGGTCGTTGCGGCAACTTTAGCTAATGCATCATCCGACAAAGCTGCAATGTCGCTTCCTAATAAAACGTTTTGGACCGTCAAGCCCACATCTTTACAGATTTTACGGGTAATGATGTCATTGTCCCCGGTCAAAATCTTTACTTCAACGCCATTCTTCTTAAGGGCTTCGATCGCTTGATTAGCAGACTCTTTGGGCGGATCGAGAAATGCAATGTTGCCGAGAAGAATCAAATTACTTTCATCACCGATCGCGTAATGAGCTTGCTCCGGTGGCATCACTTTGTAGGCCACTGCAATGACTCTCAACCCGTCTGAATTTAGTTTTTTTTGTAAGTCGGCAACCTTAGTATGGACCGATGAATCCATGGGTAGAATCTGGTCATTGACTTTGAGTTGGGTGCAGGCTTTAAGGACTTCTTCAACTGCGCCCTTACAGATCAAAATGTGTTGTTTTCCCTGTTCTTCGACTACCACCGACATACGACGACGCACAAAGTCAAAGGGAACTTCATCGAATTTTCGGTAGTTTTTCTCAACGTCTAAGGACTCTAGTTCTTGACTACGATCGAGCACTGCAATATCCAATAGATTCTTTAAGCCCGTCTGGTAAAAGCTGTTCAGGTAGGCATATTTAAGAACATCCACACTCTCTTGACCGTAGGGATCTAAATGCCGCTGCAAAACGATTTTATCTTGGGTTAGGGTGCCTGTTTTATCGGTGCATAGAATGTTCATGGAGCCAAAGTCTTGAATCGCATCAATGTTTTTAACAATCACCTTTTTGTCGGACATTGCGATCGCGCCCTTTGCTAAGTTTGCGGTAACAATCACAGGCAACATTTCAGGAGCTAGCCCCACCGCAACCGATAACCCAAAGGTAAACGCCTCGACCCAATTATGTTTAAAGATCCCATTAATCAAAAAGACAAGGGGAGCCATCACTAACATAAATCGCAATAGCAGCAGGGTTACACCATTCACCCCTTTGTCAAAACTGGTTCGCACTCGGCGTCCGCTGACGGTTTTCGCGAGTGAGGCGAGATAGGTATGACTCCCAGTTTCTGCGACAACGGCTGTGCCGGAGCCACTCACCACGGCGGTCCCCATAAAACAGAGATTGACTAACTCCAATGGGTTTTTCTCTTTGTTGTCTGGGAGATCTACGTGTTTTTCAGCGGGTAAAGACTCTCCGGTTAGGGTTGATTGACCGAGGAATAAATCCTTCGCGGCAATCAGTCGGACATCGGCGGGAATCATATCTCCGGCTGAAAGAAAGATAATATCCCCCGGCACCAGAAGCTTCACCGCAATTTCTATTCCATTGGTGGTTCCTTGCTTCGGTAACGCATCTTGAGTCGCATCTTGAATCGCATCTTTACGCTTTACTGTGGCGGTGACGCTCACCATTGCCCTCAGTTTCTCGGCGGCTTTGCTCGACTGAAATTCTTGTGAAAAGCGCAACAATCCACCAAAAATAACCATGATAGAAATAATGAGAGCTGCGATCGAGCTTCCGGTGAGTAATGAAACGATCGCTAGAAAAATAAGTAAAAGGGACAGTGGATTCGTGACTGTTTTTAGCAGTTGGATATACCACTTCATCGGTTTTTCGCGGGCGATTTCATTGAGTCCTGATTTGGCTAACCGCCGCTTAGCTTCAGCCTCAGTAAGCCCTTCTAACTCAGTATCGAACAAGTGCAGAACTCCATCCACATCCCGTTGAGCAATATCGATTAGTGCTGCGGATGAATCTACAGGCGGGCTAGATTCTGACTTAGGCTTTTTGGCCGATCGGTTTGGTTTTATTAACGTTTTCATAAAATAGTTTCACTTAAAGTATTAAATCAAATCCTCTAAATTTAGAGAATTAAATTTTGGGGGTATCCAATTAATATGTTTAATTTAGTGCGCCATCAATTGGCTTAGTTTAGTTTGGAGATCGGGCCAATGAACGCCCGTCAAATTGGGTAGCACAATATGCGCCGCGCCCACTTGCTCAACAGCGCCCAGTCCGATCGTCCACATTCCTGCGGCTAGAGCTGCCGTAATTCCAACGGTCGCATCCTCTACCACTACGCAATGCTTGGGTTCTAATCCGAGCTGACGTGCTGCAAATTGGAATAGATCGGGTGCAGGTTTGGACCGTTCAACGCTATCGCCATCGGTAGTCACATCAATCCGATCGGCAATTCCTAATTTTTCAATAACGGTTTTGGCGTTCTTACTGGCCGAGCCGATCGCAATCTTGATACCCGATCGGCGCAGTTCATCCAAGAGTTCAACCGCACCGGGTAATACATCTTGAGGGGTGATAGATTGAATCGAATCCACATAGTAGCGGTTTTTGCGATCCATCATTTCCGCGATCGCCGAGTCTGAATACGGCCTTAACCCGATGATAAGCTGGAGTGATTCACGCCGGGATACCCCGCGCAGGGATTCATTGGCCTGCCGATCGAAGGGTATGTTTTCTTCATCGGCCAACTTCTGCCAAGCTCGATAGTGATATTCTGCCGTGTCAGTTAGCACTCCATCAAGGTCGAAAATAAATCCTTGAATCACTGGAACCACTGGAACCACTGCGGTGTTGGTCATGGCAGTAGTCATCTCCGTGGGCGATAGGTCAAAGTGATGCCAAGTGCCGTGCCAGTGCAAGTTGAACTTAAGTCGTGTCCAAGTGGGCGGCAGATGCGGAGTCGCTACGGGTCCGCTTGCATCAAGTTGAATGCCCCCAAACCCAAAGACCACCGCTTGCCAAACACCACCTGCTGAAGCGGCGTGAATGCCTTCGCCCGCATTATGGCGAGTATCTTCGAGATCGACTAGGGCCGCCTGCATAAACTGCTCATAGGGATCGCTCTCACCCAAATCTGACGCCAAAATTGCATGAATCGCGGGTCCGAGAGACGAGCCGTGGGTGATGTCGGTTCGGGGCGCATAATAATCCCAATTCGTTCTGAGGATGTCGTGGCTGTAGGGGTAGGCTTGGGTGCCGCGCATGAGATAGAGCAGCATCAGCACGTCGGGTTGCTTGAGAACCTGCCGTTGATTGGTTTCGGCGATGCCTAAAAGGGCTTGGACCGATCGGTTTCGCGGTTCATACTCACTTAAGTTAATGTCTTTAAGCTGGAAAAATCCCTCAAACTGCTCGATTAATCCTGTAGCCGCATCATGGGGAATGTACATATGCGTGATCATGGATTGCCAGCGATTTTGTCGTTGGGGAGTAATGTTTAGGGTTTGGAATAATTCTGCGGCCCGATCGGGGAAATTCTGCTGTAACCAATCGTGAACCACTAAAGCTTTTTCCAAATGCCACTGCGCCATGCGATTAGTAAAAGCATTGTTATTTACTTGCTCATGATATTCATCAGCCCCAATCACGCCACAGAGTTCATAGCGTTCTTCTTTTGCATTCCACTCTAATCGACTCATCCAAAAGAGCGCGGTATCCAGTACTATTTCCGCGCCATAGTCACACATCCAGCGATCGTCCCCCGTCGCCTGCCAATATTGCCAAACCGCATAGGCAATGTCGGCACTAATATGGATTTCCCGATCGCGGCACCAGATTCGGACCTCTTCGGCGTAGGGATCAGTCGGAATCGCCCAGCGCGGCGTCACTTCATCGCCCAGCAACGCACTTTCCCAGGCATACATGGCACCCTTGTAGCCACTGTGCATTGCCTTGCGGCGGGCACCGGGGAGGGTGTGATAGCGATAGGTCAGCAAGTGACGGGCGATCGTCGGCTGGGTCAAGATGAAAAACGGCAGGATAAAGATTTCGGTATCCCAAAAGATGTGACCCCGGTATCCAAACCCAGATAGTGTTTTGGCCGGAATACTGACGCGATCGTTCGTCGGTGATGCGGCAATGAGGAGTTGAAATAGGTTATACCGCACGACTAACTGGGCTTTACTATTGCCCTCAATTTCAATATCACTGTAATGCCAAAGGGTGGTCCAAGCTTGCTGATGAGCCTCAAGCAAAATGCCATAGGCGGGGAGATTAGCTAATTTTGTTTTGGCGGCTGTCACAGGGTCGGGCGTTTCCTGGGAGGTAAAGACGGTGACGAGCTTCTCGACGGTGATGGTCTGCCCCACGATCGCATTAAAGCTCGTGGTCAACGTTGGATAACCGGGAGTATTCATCACCTGGGTCATCGCATTGATTCCAACAACGGTCATTCTCGCGGCCATACCGAGTTCTATGCGCGTGCTTCGAGTTCGCATTTGGAGCCAGATATCTGAAGCGGTATGACCCTGATCGAGTCGTTCCCAATGGTCAAAGCCTTGATTTTCGGGATAGCCATTAATGCTGGACTGAACTTCAATGGCATAGCCCGTTTCGGGTGGAATCGTGTTGTCGAGTACGATCGGTGTAATTTGACAGCGGAGTCCCAAGACATGGGGATCATCCAAGCTCGCAAACCGTTCAAAGCGTAAATCCAAGATATTTCCCGTGGGACTACGCCACCGCACCGATCGACTCAAAATCCCCGCGTGCAAATCTAACTGCCGCTCATAATGTAGGATTTCACCCCGATCAAGCCGAAACCGATCGCCGTTGATAATCACAACTAATGCAAGCCAGTCGGGACAATTGGCTAGTTCGGTATAGACCACGGGCACATCGTCATAGACCCCATGCAACAACGTGGCGGGCAGCGCTTGAGGATAGCCCTCTTCAAAGCTTCCTCTAGTGCCCAAATACCCATTGCCGATCGTAAAGACCGTTTCGCGTGCGTGCAACTGTTCAGGGTTGAACTGGGGTTCGATTACGGTCCAGTTGGTATAAATCAAATTGGATGAAGTATTCATTTATGACCGCTGCATATGTGCTGCTAGGATTTCATCGGCACGGGGCTTATAGAGTAGATAAAATAAAGCTTCTAAATAACGCTGTAATGCAGTTTGCCGATCGGGTTCGATGTAATGCCAAAAGCTATAAATCTTCGTTAGCAATAGGATCTGTTGGGCGTGGGTGGGCCAGTTGTATTGGGCTTGGATATGCTGAATGGCCCGATCGGAAATGGTTTTCCAGTAAGTTGAATCAGTCTCGCAACGATGCAGAAATTTAAGGATTTTCTGGGCCGTGCCGTCGAAGTCGGTGGGGTTGATGTGAAACCCGTTGTCACCGTCTTGGATGATTTCCACGCCCCCGCCAAATTGCGTGGCAAAGCTAGGTAAGCCCGAAATCATAGCTTCGAGAATCGTGCGACCAAAGGATTCAAACTGGGCAAAGTGAATAAACAAACCCTGCTGGTCAGCAATCAAACGGTACATTGTCCCCCGATCGCTATTTTGCAACCGCAGCCCTAACCAGCGAATCTGCCCCTGCAACCCATATTGTTTGATCAACTCATGGAGTTTTCGCATCTCCTGGGCTGCATCCGTGTTCATCGTGTCGTTCACATCCACGGCATTTGCAAGCAGAATCAAGTTACAACTCGCCTGCAATTCGGGGCTACGGCCAAAACACTCGACTAAGCCCGTTAAGTTTTTAATGGGATCGATCGGGGCTACGGCTAAGATGGGTCGTTTGTCCGGTCGATCGAGATGCCCAAAAATATGCCCCTCTTCTTCCTGCTCAAAGAGGAGTTTCTGAACCCGATCGCGATCGGGATCGGCTTGATGTTCGGTACGGCTATACGGGAAAAATATATGCTCATCCACACCGGGCGGCACCCGGTTAAACCGAGGACTAAACAAATCAATGCCATCAATCACATGGTAAAGACTGGGCATCGTAAAACACTTATAGGCTTCATACTGCCCTGCGGTTTCCGGCGTCCCCATGATTTCTTGATAGGTGGACGTGATGATAAAATCAGCGGCATTCATACTGATCAGATCCGCCGTGAATTGGGCCGAGAAGTGATACTGCTCCTCTAGCTCTTGCCAATGCAAATCGCTCAATAAATGTTTGGGTTTTTCCAGTGAATGAGCGATGTTGCATTGAACCGTGTTTAGCCTTTGCGCTAAGAGTGATGCGACGAGATTGCCATCGCTATAGTTACCAATGATTAAGTTTGGGTAACCGCCTAATTTGGCTAGGAGTTCTTGTTCGGCATCTATGGTAAAACTTTCTAAGTAGGGCCAAATCTCAAACTTAGATATCCATTGATTCGTCACAATCGGATTAAATTCCTGAAACGGGACTCGCAGAATCCAAGCATTTTCAGCGCGATCGACTTTTTCCCAAGGTAATTCACAGGATGTTCCCGTACAGTTCGGAATGAGGCGAGTCAGAATGATGACTTTAGGCTGAATCCCTAACAAATCTAGACCCGATCGGGCGATATCCTCGCGCAGTTGGGTTTCGAGACTGCGGGCTTGCTCCAG
Source organism: Synechococcales cyanobacterium (assembly GCA_043764895.1). Lineage (GTDB taxonomy): Bacteria > Cyanobacteriota > Cyanobacteriia > Leptolyngbyales > Leptolyngbyaceae > JAAFJU01. Next base: position 24,461 of record JAYUJY010000123.1, read on the forward strand.
CACATAGGCCACTTGACTACGAGTTTCGGGCCGACCCAGCGCATCTTCTTGCCCCACCCAGCCGTGAATGGAAACTAGAACCACCCGAAATACTGCCGGAACGCGCGCGACAAAGGCAGCGAGAATAGCGGGTTCTGGATCTTCGATCAAGCGATCGAGTAGTTCCAGCATTTCACAAGCACGCGCCACCGTATCCCCCCAACCCGGCTCAAACCCGAGAGCCTGCATTTCACTATTAATTTTTGCGTAAGACTGTTCGGCGGCATGTTCGCTCAGAAACTTGAGGGCTTGTTTGACCTGTTGTGAAAGTGCGACTCCAGATTTGATTTGATCGTTAATCAGGAGTTCTAGGTTATTCTCTTGCAGTACATTTAGCGATTTAAACAATGCTTCTAACCAATACTCAGACTCGGTTGAGAGCTTGTTGCACAGGTAGCGATTGAGAAATTCTAGACCCTGACCAATATTTCGCGGATCGTCGATAACGGGTGATTTGGCAGAGAACGGGTGAAAATCGATATTGAGAATATGGGGTTGATACTGATTGACTTGCCGATCGCGGACATTGAGAAGATCGTGAAGCGTCATCTTTTCACTGGTCGTCAGATCGTCAGATAGCCGCCATACTTGCTGGTTCCCAATCCATGGACGCACCACGAGCCAAACGCTATTCTCTTCCACAATTATTTCGTGGGTATAGAGCACCAGTTGACTCAAGGCTGAAGTGTGATAGGCATGACCCAGTGCAGGCAGGAATTGGCTACACTCTGTAAATGCTTGGAGGATTTCATTCCGCAGAAAATAGCGCTTGCCTGTGGTCGCTAAGTGATCGAGCATTTGGCGAAGCAATAGCTTTTCTTCACTAGCGACGATGACTTGGATAATCTTGTCCATATATTTTAAAGGCTATAGATTAAAGGCTATGGATTAAGGGCTATGGAAATTTTTAGTTAGCGCTGTGAATGGGTTAAAGCTGGTTTTCTATTGCGTTCTCTCATACTATCGATCGCATTTTATTAATAGATCATCCAATGGATACAAGGTCGGGTTATTATCGATCCGATTTTCAGCTAGTATCATGCGGCGTAAATTAAGCCAGGTATTTAGAACCTCTCCGTTGGGTTTGGGGCACGGCGTGCCATGCCCCAACAAATCTATCTTTCCAGAGACCGTAGGGGCATGGCTTGCCGTGC
>JAYUJY010000124.1:0-5210 GCA_043764895.1 Synechococcales cyanobacterium
TCCACCTTGAGGAAACAGGGGGCTAATGTGTTGGATGCTCTGGTTCAATTATTTATGGGCGATCCGATCTCTCCTCTTCCACTGCCTGAGTAGTTACAAATATCGACTGAAAGTGTAGCTCTGAGTTCGATCGATAATGGGAGGACGAGGCATGGTAGACCTAAACCGAATCACGATTACATTCGATCTTAATCCAAATTCTTTCAGAGACCCACATGACTCTTTCGCTAAAGGACTAATATGACGTCTTACGCCACAGGCTAAACCCGCTGAGTCTAGTCCTGAGGTATGATTTCAGCTACTCATCCGATCGTTGACAAAGCCTCTCTCCTGAAGAATCACGCGATCTGGCAGTTCTCTCAGCCGTCTACAAGCATCGCACGGTGGATGAGATTTAGAGGATTCAGACTAGAATAGGAAAAACATTCATCTCGTACTGCTATGTCTACGACTCTTGATGAAATTATGAGTGCTGCGTTGATGCTAGCTCCGGATTCTCGAACTATTTTAGTTGAGCGGTTAATACGGAGTCTGGAGGTTCAGACGAAACTCGGTGAGCTGACTGTAAATTTACCGCCAAGAGTTCCGGGAACGGCGATCGGAATGATTACGATCGCGCCTGATTTTGATGATGATTTACCGGATGATATTTTGGATGCGTTTGAAGCATGAAGGCATTGTTGGATACGCATACTTTTTTGTGGTGGGTCACGAATGATCGATTGCTTTCTACCAAGGTTGAAGGAATTCTGCGCGACCGAAGTAATCAGATTTTTGTCAGTGCGGCGACAGGTTGGGAGATTGCAATTAAGTCGCAGATTGGGAAACTCAATTTTCCAACTCCGCCTGAGCCATTTATGCTTCAGCAGCTTGCATTGAACTCATCTGTCGCGCTGCCGATGGGGCTTGAGCATGGGCTACAGGTTTATCATTTACCGCTTTATCATCGCGATTCTTTTGACCGTATTTTGATCGAGCAGAGTCAGCTTGAAGACATGCCGATTCTAACGTCTGATTCTAAGATTGCTCAGTATGGAGTTGATGTGATTTGGTGAGGAGCAATTCCCGTTCTAGGAGGCTTGACCAACGCACTTGTATATGGAAGGGCGATCGGAGTCTTGAAGAGATTTGGCTTAGAATAGGGGATAGATTGAATTCATTATTTTCTGGAGGGCGCTAGTCATGTTGACAATGACTCTAGTTTTAGAAAGGTTGACATCGGGCAATATTGCAGCCTCAATCTTGGAATTTCCTCAGCATCGGGTAGAGTCTTCTAACCGAGAAGAGGCGATCGCACAAATTAGGGCTGAGGCGACAGCGTTGCTCGGTCGAATTGAGATCTTGCCGTTAGAACTGGATTTGCCACAGTCGGAAAGTCCTTGGCTTAAGTATGCTGGAACGTTTAAAGATGATCCAGATTTTGCTGAGATTGCGGCTGCAATTCGGGCAGAACGGGAAAGTAATGATGAATCAGAAGTTGATCCAGCAATGTATGCATTGGAAGGCTAAAGCGTGACGTTCTATGTTTTAGATACCGATCATGTTTCTATGTGGTTGGAAGATCATCTTGTTGTCTGTCGAAATATTGAAGAACACCGATCGGAGTTAGCAATCACGATCGTCACAGTCCAAGAGATTTTTAATGGATGGATTAGCCGTCTGAACCATCCTTCAGAAGCGCATCGTCAAGTCGCGCTCTATGCAAAGTTATCAAAGGTTGTGGTGCTGTTAAAAGAGGTGGATGTCTTAGATTTTGATCAGGATGCCGATCGTGCTTTTCGCATCTTGTTGACTCAACATTCACCACTCCGTAAAACCCGTCTTCAAAAGGATATGAGGATTGCTTCAATCGCAGTGGCAAATGATGCGATCGTTGTGACTCGTAATCATCGAGATTTTGTACAGGTTCCTGATTTAAAGATTTTGGATTGGAGTGTGTGAGGCGATCACATCTGCGTGAGAGAAGGGCGATCGCGGTGTTCATTAACTTCCGTATTGATCAGGTAGGTGGTGCTTAAGTTCGTCGATCGGAAGCAGAAGATTGTCTTCGATCACTTGGTAAATTTCTGGAGAAATAGAATCTTCAATTTTCATTAATCTAACTAAGAACCCGTAAAGACTGACCTGTTTACCAAGAATTCCTAAATGCTAAAAATATGAATTAGATTTGAGAAATATTGTGTATTTTGAGTTTTTACCCAAAACTGAATGGCTGCATAGTTTGGCATATTTCGTACATAGTTTTTTAGAAGCACCTCATAGTTGAGAACTCTTTGTTCTGTATTTAAAAGAAATTTACTACTACCATCACAGACTAAGAATCGATTGATTGTACGAGGTTCTAATAAACGGGGAAATCGAGAATGATTTAATTCTAATGCAACTTCAGAGCGTATATCTGGAATGTCTATCTCATATTTTGCCTGCTGAATAATTTCGGCGGCTTGAGTAATACCATATGACTTCCAGTCGTTTGCAACACTAACAATCTTAATTCCAAATTCGTGTACAACATTCATCGAATTCAAATTACTAATAAGAGTAATATCAAAACTAGGATTAATATCATCTGCAAATTTTTTAATATCAATCTCGAAAAATTGGACGCATTTATCTGGTAGAGGTTGAATTGCATTAACTTGCATAGGTCGTTCAACTTCAGACCAATAGCTATGTGCTTGCTCTCCGACTTTAATCAAGAATTGCACAGATCTCGATTCGTCCTCTGCGTTGGAAGTAAGTTTTAAATCTGAAACTGTAGACCGCTGGTCAATATTGACTGTTTGACCCACGATCGTCGTATCAGAACCTTGAACCTGAACCCATTGAGCCTCATTCGTGTTCCGCTGCAAGTTCTCCGCTGTAGTTGATCCAGACTTTTCTAATGGCTCGGCTCCCTCAGAATTGATGGCTGGGGAGCTTCTAAGTTCCGCAACTTGTTCCCAATCCAACCCCAACGCCTGACAGAGCTTGACGAAATTCTGTCGATCGACTCCTTTCTTCCCTGCCCGAAACGTAGTTGCTGTTGCTCTTCCCACGCCAATCCTAGCAGCGAGACCTTCTGTAGACCACGCCTTATCCGTCAGCGCATGATCGACTTGGCGCTTGCCATCCAATGAAAGTTTGAGCGATCGAGCAGTAGCCATTTGTCAGGGGATAATCAGGTTGTCCTTATTGTATTCACCTCATCCCCAACTCATCCCGAAAATATCCCAAACTTGTTCCGACCTTCCAAAAATACCATCTCATGCGCCTTCTAAAGTCATCCCGATCGGGCGCTGATCTTATTGGTCAATTTCGCGAGGATAGGCTCATACCCAATCCAGGACCCAAATCCATGAAACCCAAAAACACCCTTCTCGCTCTCGCCACTACCTTAACGATCGCCTCCACCTCCACCAGCTATCACCTCAGCAGCCTCTCGACTCCCACCGTTCGCGCCAGCGTTGCGAAGCAATAGCTCAGAAGAATCTGATTACGGTGATAAATACCGCGATCGGTGCAGGACTCACCGCGATTTTCGGCTTGCTGAATGATGATGAGCACTAACTTGCGATCGCATGGGCGATCGAAAGTACAACCCATCTCTAAGTTATGATTTCGCCTACTCAATAAATCGATCGCTATGGAAATCACCGAAGGCCGCGTTACATTTTCCTTAGGCAACGCCTTCTACCGTCCCCACAGCCAACGATCGCGGGATCTTGGAGTTCTCGCTGCCGCAGTTTACAAACACCAAACTGGACAACTCACTGTTCTAGATAGCATGACGGGTTGCGGAGTTCGGGTGTTGCGGTATGCGATCGAAGCGGGAGCCGATCGGGTATGGGCTAATGATGGCGATTTGACGATTCACGATACATTGCAGCATAACTTATCACAGCTCAGTTCCGATCGCGTTCGTATTACCCATGAGACGGTCAATCGTGTGTTTTGGCGATGTGCGATCGATCGCGATTACTATGATCTGATCGACATTGATTCGTTTGGAAACCCGGCAGAGTTTTTGGCGAGTTGCTTGCAGGCCGTGCGGTATGGCGGATTGATTTATCTCACTAGCACCGACGGACGGGCCATGTCAGGCCATTATCCCCAGGATAGTTTGCGGCTGTATGGAGCCACCACGCGATCGACGCCTTCGGTGCAGGAACATGCATTGCGAATTTTGATCGGCAGTTTGGCTCAGCAAGGTGCGATGCAGGGATTGACCGTTCAGCCTGTTTTCTCGATGTATTCTGGGCAAATCTACCGCATTATGGTCCGCGTGACAAAGCAGTTGCCCAAGCTAGAAAAGCATCATGGATTTGTGGCCTATTGTCCAAGCTGCGGTGATTACGGTTTGCCGACTTGGCGACACCTGACCCGCGCCGATTGCCCGCATCACACCCGATCGCTGCCCATGGCGATCGTTGGGCCACTTTGGACGGGAGACCTCCACGATCGCACTTGGTTATCCGACATGATATCGATCGCCCCTGAGCAAGGGTTAGCCGATCAAATTCCCTTTCTTAAATTGCTTCATGCAGAGGCTTATTTGCCGCCCTATCACTTCCCCCTGGGCGAAATCGGTCGGCGAGGCAAACTTGATGTTCCAAAGCGCGATCGGCTCATTGAATCTTTACAGGAGCAAGGGTTCACCGCTAGTGCGACACACCTTTCTCCAGACGCTATTAAAACCACCGCCTCGATCGCCTCGATTGTTAAAACCGCAGTTGAAACCGCGAGGACCCTTTTGCTTTAAGATACTGGATGAGTTATTCCACGTTGGTTAAATCTTCCTTATGAGTACTCTCAAAGTCATCTCGGATTCTGAATTTAAGACTGAAGTAATCGACGCGCAGCAGCCTGTGTTGGTGTATTTTTGGGCGGCGTGGTGTGGGCCTTGTCGGCTGATGGCTCCCGGCGTCGAGGCCGTGGCAAAGAGCTACGGCGATCGGCTCAAGGTGATCAAAATGGAAATCGACCCCAATCCGGTTAGCGTGGCTGCTTGTAAGGTCGAAGGCGTTCCTGCCCTGCGGTTTTTCCTAGATGGCGTGGTGAAAGGTGAGAGTGAAGGTGCGCTTGCGAAGCCAAAGTTGGAAGATTTTATTAATACTCATTTGTAGAGGATTGTGGGGCGTTGCTGAATTAGTGTATGAATCGAAGCGGGACTGGGACATCCCCAAATTTCAAGTAGTGAAGTAGCAATCTAACTGAGTGTGCCAGCATTT
>JAYUJY010000125.1:0-1446 GCA_043764895.1 Synechococcales cyanobacterium
GCTAGCAGCCTGTCGGAGAGAAGGAGAAACGGCTAGAATTGGGTCAACTGTGTCAGGTTAAACCCATGTCTCGCAGATTTAAAACCGTGGATTACGACGCGATGCTGAAGCAAACGGTCAGCATTGAAGAGTGCCTACCTCCGACGCATCTGGCCCGATTTATCGTAGAAACCATCGGCAAACTGGACCTATGTGTGATTTACGAGTCTTATGGACCGAGAGGCGGAATCGCCATTGCCCCTGAAATTCTGTTGGGATTGTTGCTGTATGGATACGCCACTGGAGTCTTTAGTTCACGGGAAATTGAACGAGCAACCCATGACTCCATCCCATTCCGGTTTATCGCTGGAAACCTGCATCCAGACCATGACACGATTGCCCATTTTCGGGTTCGCTTTCTGGTTCAAATCCAGGAATTATTGATTCAAGTCTTAGAAATGGCGGTGGAATCGGGGATCCTGGTTCTCGAAGATATTAGTGTGGACGGTAGTAAAATTCATGCCGATGCCTCTAAAAGTCACGCCGTTAGCTACAAACGCTTGGGAGAAATCCAAATGCTGTTGCGCTCTGAAGTCGTGGAGCTTCTAAAATTAGGCGAAATAGCGGATGGTGCGGCTGTCTTGGCTGACGTTGACATTCCCGCCGAGGTGTTGCGTCGTCAGACCAAAATAGATGAGTTGAGCGCCGCGAAAACCGTGTTAGAGAGTCGTGCTCAAACGCAATACGAGCTGGACCAATCCGCTTACGAATTGAGAATGGCAGAACGGGCAGCCCAGACAGCAAGAACCGGACGAAAGATCCCAGGACGAGTCCCTCAGCCCCCTTTTTTGTCGTCCAAGACTCTGCCCAGTACAATTTCACGGACCCCGAATCCCGAATCATGAAAAATAGCAATAATAAGGGATTTGACCAGCACTTCAATGTTCAAATTGCCGTAGACCAATCCAGCCTTTTGATTGTTTCAACCTTTCTATCCAATCATCCCAATGACCAATTAGACGGGCTTTCCACCGTCGATGCCATTAGTCTCAGAGTCGGGAAACCTCAGCGAGCCGCCTTGGATACGGGATATTTTAGCATCACGAATATTGATGGATTCTTATCCCGTCAAATTGAACCTTACATTGCGACGGGGCGGCCCGCTCATCACGTTTCAGTGCAAGCCTTACTCCAACAAAGCCAGACACCACCCGAGGAAACTGCTTCTCCTAAAGTCAAGATGCAATACAAGTTGCAAACGGATGTTGGTAAGGAGATTTACCGTTTACGCAAATGTACGGTGGAGCCTGTATTTGGGATCATCAAAGAGACCATGGGCTTTCGGCAATTTTCCTTGCGTGGATTAACCAAGGCGGCGGGAGAGTGGAGCTTGGTCTGTTTAGCCTTCAATTTGAGACGTTTGCAGACCCTAATTCTCAAAAAGGTGACTTCTCCGACAGGCTGCTA
>JAYUJY010000126.1:0-25333 GCA_043764895.1 Synechococcales cyanobacterium
TCCCACAACTGGGCCAGATCCACCGCTTGAGCCATGACTTCTTCGCGAATCTGGTACATCCGGCGAGGACGACCTCGACCTTCAACCTTCTTCCAGTAGCCCGTCACCATTTCTTGATCTTCAAGGAATTTCAATGCGCTGTAGAGAACCGTATCCGACAAGCGATACAGCGGATATTCATTCTCTAGAAGCTGAATCAGCTCTGTCCCATAGGAGTCACCCTTGAGCAGAACTGATAGCACATAGCAAACCGCCAATTCCTTATTCAGGTAAAAAGGGGGTGGATCCTTGAAGAACTGATAGATATCTTCAAACTTCATGAGTGTGTCTTTGAGTGAGAAACAACAGATTTCACCAGTAATCTTATTTCTACAGTGAAGAATTAGATTGTTCCGAATCTTCGTAGAAGTAGAAAATGGCTATACATGCATAGAACTTAACAAACCGAGTGGGGGGTCCACGTCCCTCTTAGGTAGGAAATCTACCTGAAAGGTAAAATATATAGACATCCCAAGCTCGTTGCGGAGCCAGATTTTAAATCTAGCCCCTGTTAGGTTCTGTCATGTCTTCATTCAGCTATCCCTCAGCAGAGGGGAAATATCTGAGTACCTTTGCTGGACATAATAATGGAAAAGGGCTAACTATTCGGTTTAAATACTGACGAAATATATAATTTCTAGCAATTCTCTTAAGGTAAATTAAGAAGGTCGATCCAACGTCCTGTCCTTAGGGCAATGTCCCCCGATCGGAATAAAGGGCGCTAAACCAGCCCTGCCCGTAGAGCCACGACTGCCGCCTGTACGCGATCGTCTACGGCCAGTTTGTTCATAATGCCGCGAATGTGCGTTTTGATGGTGTTGGGGCTGAGGTAGAGCGCGTTGGCAATTTCAGGATTGCTATAGCCTTCGACGATGAGTTTTAGGACATCAAGTTCTCGGGCCGACAGTTGCCCAATGGGGGTCATGATCGCAGGAGGCTTGAGATGTTCGATCACTCGTCTGGCAATTTTCGGATCCAAGTAAACTGCTCCTTCCTGAGCCGCTGCGATCGCCGTAACTAACCGCTCCACATCAGCACCCTTGACGCAGTAAGCATCCGCACCACTCGACAGCGCCGCTATAATTTCCGTCTCGGAGGTGTGGGAGGTGAGAACCACAATCCGAGTATCGGGGAGCTTGGCCCGAATTTGTTGGGTTGCCGCAATCCCGTCTAGCCGAGGCAGGCCGATATCCATCACAATGACGTCAGGCTTTAAGGCCAGCGCTTTCTCCACTCCAGCATATCCGTCATTCGCTTGTCCGACGATCGTAAAATGAGGATAATCTTCTAAGGCTTGGGTCAGCCCCAATTGCATCATTGGATCGTCTTCGACGATTAAGATTCGGAGGATTGGAAGGTCACTCATAGCAAAATTAGGGTGAAGTATAGAGCTTTTAGAAAGATAAAAATAGTGTGTGTTAAAGAGGGTGTTAATGACACCCTAACGATTGAAACCATGACTGTAGCGTGACTGTAATAGGAATCATTGTATGACTAACGAGTTCGAGAATCAGCCAACCCCCCCGCCTAATTTAAAACAAGTGGCCCAAACCTTTCGCCTCACGGGTTGGGTTAGTCTATGGGCGCAGCTTGTCCTCGCGATTATTTCGGGGGTGATTTATATTTTTGCGGGAGTCGCGGCGGCTATGGGTCGATCGGCGGTGGGAAATAATGCCACAAACCCGGCCACTGGCGGCGGTGTTCTTTTTGCGATCGTCAGCTTAGTGATTTTGTTCTATGGCATTTATCAGTCCTTCCAGTGTGTCCAAACGGGACGACGCCTCAGGGACAGTAATCCCAGTCTTCGACCCAAAAAAACGGATACAGTCAATTTTCTGTGGCGCAGTCTGACGATTCGGGGGACGGGGTTGTTGTTCGCGGTGATTGCCGCCGAGGCGATCGCAGGGGTTCTTCTCGGAAAGTCGTTCATGGCGGTTGGGGCGGGGTTTTCGCTCGGTGCGCCGCTTCAGATTGTGCAGCCGTTGGATATTTTCCTGGTTTTGGCCAATACTCACCTGCTGACGGCTCACTTTATCGGCGTAAGTGCGACGCTGTGGTTGCTCAATCGGATCGATCGATAGGTTCAATCGATCCTTTCTTCTAGCCATTCAATTCCTCATTTTTTTCGTCATCGTGTTTAATAAGACGATGATTAATCCACCCGTCCCAACGCCATCCCAAACCACTCGTCGTCCGCTGCTCGCCTTCTTAGTCGCTGCTTTCTATTGCCTTTTTACGCTCTTTCCCGATAGTAGTACGTGGATGTTGTCCTATCCAGGGGTGATTTTTTGGCAATTTGCGCTGCTGACGCCTGTTGTTGCGCTGATTATGCAGATTTTTAGTGGGACGGGGCGGTGGCTGGGGCTGGGGTTGGATCGGCTAGTGGTCGCGGGGACGATCGCCCTGATTCAATCAGGATTTACCGCATTATTTCCGCAGCAAGCCCGTTGGTATGGCATTGCCGCAATGGGACTAATAGCGGCCCTTTATGCCTGCAATGATTGGCTGAACGATCGCACTAGACGTCAGAGAATCCTGACTTTTCAAGGGATTTTGCAGCTTTGTTTCATTGGCGTCAGCTTAAGCCTATGGACCTTTCAAACCGCGCTTCCCGAACTCAACCGACTACAAGGGCTAGAGCAGGGCTTCGGCATTGCTCTTCCCTTCAGCTTTGAGCAAATTGAAACTCGAAACTGGGCACCCATAGGCCATCAGAATTACGTTGCGGGTTATCTGACGTTGGCGATTCCTAGTTTGGTGGGGTTGGGTCTGCGGGCAGTGGGAGGCAGCAAGCGGTGGATTTGGTTTGGCGGAGCGGTGCTAGGCATGATCGACCTCTACACAACGTCTTCCCGCGCTGGACTCATGGGATTGGGTCTCGGTGTTGTTTTGACCATGGGTCTCCTCCTAGGCCGATCGAACCCAATGACAACCCCATCAGGATGGGTCGTTCCTAAGAAATATCTACTCTTAGGCAGTGGCGGATTTTTAGGGACGATCGCGCTGATTCTCTTCAGAACCGGACGACTCCAAGGACTCTCAACCGCCACCGCAGGCGGCTACGTTCCGGGAGAACTGGCGTATCGCCTCATTACCAATGCCGTTGGACTCGCTATGGGCAACCATGCGCCCCTCGCTGGCACCGGAATCGGCAGTGCAGTCCATGTCTATGCGCGGTTCCGTCCCGTGTGGGCTGGACGAGAAGCCGAACTCGCCTACCAACTCCACAGCACTCCGGCGCAACTCTGGGGCGAACTCGGAATTTTGGGCCTTGGGGTTTGGGTGGGCGTGCTGGGATGGCTGGGCTACGTCTGGTGGCAGGGACGCGATCGATTTTCACCCTTAACCCACAGCCTGTTTACCGCGCTCTTTGCCTATAGCTTTCAGAGCCTCACGGATTATCAACTCGACAATCTGGGCATCAGCGGCACTATTGTTATTTTTATCGCGGCCATTGCAGCAGAATTGCGATCGGCTGAACTAGATGTTGAACCAGGTGTTGAACCAGGTGTCAAACCTGTAGGAATACAAGCGTCTAAACGTACGTCCATCCTTCAGCCCAAACCTGTCGCCCTCGGAATAACGGGACTCTTGCTGGCGGCGATCGTTTGGCTCATTCCGATCGATCGCGCTTGGATGATTTCAAAACAAGGCTTTGAGGCGATCGCCACTATTGAAAATCCTGAACTCAAACCCGACGAACGCACTGCCGCCATCAACACCTTCACCCAATCCCTTGAAACCGCCCACCAGCTTGTGCCCTGGGAACCCTACTATCTCCAACAACTCGCCTGGGTCCTCGGCGATCTCGGCCAAAAAACCAGTAATCCAGATTTCATTACCCGATCGATTCAAGCCTTTGAGACCGCCCGAGAGTCCGCACCCTATCAGGAATTTGTCTACACCAGTCTGGGATTTCTCCGACTCGATCGCAATCCCAAGGCCGCCACTGAAGCCTTAAAAAAAGCAACCCAGCTCGTTCCAGCCAAACGCGGAGGCTTTGAGGCTTTAGGTCTGAGTTTAGTCCTCCAACAAAAGCCAGACCTTGCAATAGACGCCTTTGCCCTCGAACTCACCCGCAACCCAAAAGCTCTCCCCACCCTCTCCAGATGGAAAGGCACGCCCCTCGAAAGCTTAATCCTTCCCGTCATCCAAAGGAGCGATGCTCTCTACAGCGATCTGATTAATCAAGCTCAAGACCCAAAACTAATTCGTCATCTTCGGAGCTGTCGAGGAGCGCTACGCTGGTGGACCGGAAACCCCTCAGGTGCAAAAGCCGACGCCGACGCCAGTGATTACTCCTTCCTCAAGGCGATACTGTCCCTTGGGGAGCAATCCCGCGCTAACCCAAAACAACGCACCCCAATAAACCTTGAAGCCCTCAAACCTAGCCTCCTCCCCCAAACGATCGCGGCCCTCACCGCTTGGAACGACCCCGGAATGGACCCGAGCGGTCGATCGCGTCTTCTTCAGCAAGCTTGGATCCGGACTAATCCTAAACCGATCGATCCAGAGTTGCTCGATCGCCTCCTGCAAACGCTCCAAACCTCTCAATCCCTAGACGACTGGCTGAAGAATTCACCTATCCGCACCTCCCGCCGCCAACGATCGGGTTTCAACGTCCTCAGTCGTCACACCGACGGCATCAACCCTGAAGATTTTGCAGCCGTTCCCGAGAACATCATCATGCAGTCCTTCATGGGAAATTTAATCCCCGAGTGGAAATACTATCCCCTTCTAGAAATCCAGTTTCAATCCTACCGAGAAGCGCTCTGGGCCAAGATTTAGGTCGGGCAAAAAGAATTTGACGATCAATTGCTTGCCAAACCCCCCATAAGTTGTGTATCTTAGTAAAGTTGAAAAACACATGCGGGACGCTAGCTCAGTGGTAGAGCATTCGGCTTTTAACCGACTGGTCCTGGGTTCGAATCCCAGGCGTCCCATGTTTTAGAAAAGTCTGCTCCCGAAGCAGCTTAGAATGCCCAGAAAGAATGAATGGGTATGTATCTCAAGTCTCTTCAGCTTCGTAATTTTCGTAACTACACTGAACAATACGTTGACTTTACGGCTCCAAAGACGATTATCTTGGGTGAAAACGCTCAAGGTAAGTCAAACCTAATAGAAGCCGTCGAAATCTTGTCAGCCCTCAAGTCTCATCGAACTTCGCGCGATCGTGAGCTGATTCAATCCCATCAAGACGCCGCCCAGATTGTCGGAAATCTCGATCGAGAGACGACCGGAAGCGTCGAATTATCACTAACGCTCCGAGCCAATGGCCGTCGGACAGCCGCGCTTAATGGCCTAACGCAACGGCGACAAATGGATTTTTTGGGCACCTTGAACATGGTGCAATTCTCCAGTCTCGACTTGGATCTTGTCCGAGGCGGTCCTGAAGTCCGGCGCAACTGTCTCGATACGCTTCTGCTCCAGCTTGAACCCGTCTACGCGAGTCTCCTTCAGCAATACACCCAAATCCTGCGCCAACGCAACGCTCTCCTGAAATCCATCAAAGCCGCCGCGATCGATCCCACGAAACTCGCCCCCACGACCCCGGTTGCCCTATGGGATGCCCAGCTTGCCGTAGCCGGATCGCACATTATTCGTCGCCGCGATCGGGTTATTACTCGCCTCCTTCCCCTAGCCCAAACCTGGCACCGAGCCATCAGCGGCCAAATCGAAGAACTCCAGATGACCTACCGCCCAAACGTTCCGGTGACCCTTGATCAGCCCGAGGCGATTCAATCGCAGTTTTTAGCTCAAATACAAGAGAAGCAAACCATAGAACGCTACCAAGGCACCACCCTCGTCGGACCCCACCGCGACGATCTCGACTTCACGCTCAACGGCGCGCCTGCCCGCCAATACGCCTCCCAAGGCCAACAGCGCACCCTCGTCCTTGCCCTCAAGCTAGCCGAACTTCAGCTCATTGAAGACGTCATTGGTGAACCCCCGATTTTGTTGCTCGACGATGTACTAGCCGAACTAGACCTAAACCGCCAAAATCAGCTTCTAGAGACCATTCAAGACCATTTTCAGACACTCATCACCACCACTCACCTCGGCAGCTTCGACAGCGGCTGGCTCAACGCCTCCCAAATCCTTCACATCCAAGCAGGCTCACTCTCGATCGCCGATCGAACCGCTTAACAATGCGGGAGCAACTTTCCTTTGACATTGATTCCTCATGGCGACTATCCCAAATCTTCATCAATGAGGCAAAGAAACAACCTTTTTCTTTATCCGGCTGCATAAAATTATCTCTAGTATAGATAAAGGTGAACCCTCACAGAAGAGTCACATCACTCTATGTGATCTGGCCTGATCCTCAATTTAGAACGAGGGTCTTAATTTGTATTGCTTCATCCTTCAGGCGCATTCAACCTATTAAAAGATTTCTGAGAAAATTAAGCAAATTGAACCTGACATCCTATGAAAACGCTTTCTACAGTAGAGTCCCCAATACCCCCGGTAACCCTACGTCGATTCAGTCGATACGAACCTCTCACGCTTAGTCACGCATTGAAAAAGAAACTGGGCTGTATCAGTACAACACCTGTCGTCGTCGCTGGACGTCCCGTCATTATTAAAGGAGAGTGGGTTCATCATCACAACCTTTATCACCTCGAAATTAGCTATCTCGATCGAATTTTGATGGGGAGAGACTGGGTGAGTGGAATCCATGGCTTCTATTCATCAATGTATCATGATGTGGAAATCGAAGCTGAATATAATGGGTTCTTAGACGAAGCCCGAGTTGCCGTCCATGAGTCGTTAATCCACCCCTCCATCTATACGTTCATCAAACTGCTCTGGTGGAGTCTTTGGTTTATTCGACACGGCATGAACCCGATCGCCATTGTCTATCGACACTGGAAAAGCCTGCAAAGCTACGACGTGGAGCGGGTTATGGCCAAGAAAAACGAGGGAAAAGTCTTCGCTCTCATCCCCTCAAAAGAAGCACTCATCCGACCTGAAGGCTACGAGGCATCCGTGCAATGAGGCTGGGCGATCGGCTTAACCACAAGCTGACTGGCAATGCTGGCGGAAATCATCACCGCGATGCTCAAAGCTTCGGTATTGATCGAAACTAGCGCAGGCAGGCGAAAGAAGCACCACGGCTACCCCGAGGGTTGGGGCAAGAACGATCGATCGGGCCACAGCCTTTTCCATCGTTTCGACTTTTTCGTAGCGCGTGTAGCCTGATGCGTCTAAGCGTGCTGCAAAGGCATCTGCGGCCTCGCCAATTAATAAAACTGTTGCGGCATTGGCGTGAATAGAAGCAATCCAGGCCCGATCGTCCCCTTCTTTTGAGGCACCCCCCGCAATCAGGATAGCAGGCGATTTTACGGAATTGAGTCCCACCTCAGCCGCATCGTAATTAGTGGCTTTGCTGTCGTTGATGAAGTCGATGCCTTGCCAGGTGAGAACCTGTTCTAGACGATGTTCGACGCCGGAGAATTGGGTGATCGCAGACTCGATCGCTTCATTGCTGACCTTCGAGAGTTTGGCCGCCGCGATCGCCATGAGTAGATTTTGTAGATTGTGCTTTCCTGGCATTTTGAGCCGATCGGCAGCCATTACCATTTCACCCTGGAAAACAATCCTATTGTTCTCAATCCAGATTCCACAGTTTGGATCGCCCACGAGACCTGCTTTCCCGGTCATGCTCGTCCAGCAGGCGTCCGATCGCACCGGAAACCTCTTAAAGGTGTCTTTAGATTGTCCTAATTGACGCAAACCCGGATCGTCGCCATTAAAAATTTGAACCGTCGATCGTGCGAGAAGTCGGGCTTTCATCTCGAAGTAATTCGTCATCGTTTTATGACGGGCAAGATGATCGGGCGTGAAGGTGGTCCAGAGCGCAATGTCAGGCGTCAGGGTCGGCGAGGATTCGATTTGGTAGCTACTCAGTTCGGCGATCGCCACGTCGATCGGCGTCGTGGAGTGCTGGGCGGCAACGTCACAAGCAGCATAGCCAATGTTGCCAAAGGCCGGAGCGTTCTGACCAGCCGCTTGAAAAATAGCCGCCGTCAGAGCCGTAACTGTAGTTTTGCCATTGGTTCCGGTGATCGCAATCCATGGGATGTCCGATAGATTGCGCCAAGCGAGTTCCATCTCTCCGATCGTAACCATTCCCAAACGTCGCGCCTTCACCAAACTCGGAACATCCCAAGGCACCCCCGGACTCACTACCACTAAGTCTGATTTTGCAGTCTCAGGATCAAAATCACGACCCAGCTCGACCTGGATGCCCTCCGATCGCAACTCATCCGCTTGAATTTGGAGGGCTTCGGTAGTGCCTCGATCGCTCACCGTCACCGTCCAACCTTGAGTGTTCAAGAGGCGGGCGGCGGCGTTGCCCGATTTTCCAAGTCCGATAATATAAGCTTGGGGCATGAGGTCAGCTTTTTGGATTCAATATCAATAATTGCTTGTTATCCTACTGTATCTTTGCGCCTCGACCCATCGAATCAAAGAGTTTTCGGCCACTTTGAATCATCACAGGAACCGCAGAGAGGGTCATCAAAATCGCGATCACAAATCCCACAGCGCAGTCCGCCCACATCCAATGCATCACCGCCACCGCCACCGCCGCCACGATTACACCCACAGATCCCATCAGGTCCGCGATCACATGCAACAGCGCACCCTTCAGGTTCAAATCCTGCTGCGATCCTGAATGCAAAATAGAAATATTCACGCCGTTCACCAGCACACCCACGATCGCCGTCAGGAGCATGGGCAGCACCGCAATCTCCTCATGAGGCTGATGCAAATGGGCCAACGCCTCCAGACCAATCCAACTCGCCGCCACCACTAGTCCAACGCTGTTAATCAACGCCGCCCAGGTTTCGGGTGAAGGGCTACTATGAATCTCCAGCTTGTGGGAGCCAATCCAGCCGGACTTTAACGCAGGTCGAGTGGTCAGCGTCGCCCAAAGTGCCAGCCCCAGCGCCGCACTGTCAGCCACCAAATGCCCAGCCTCCGCCACCAGCGCCCAACTGTGACTCCAAGCGCCCATCAAGGCTTCAGAGAAGGCAAACCCCAACACCAAGACGATCGCGGTGATTAATTGGCGTTGTTTCTGTTGAGGTTGAAATTTGAGAAGGTGAGCTTCGGCGGAAAAATGGGACATGATTTAAGACGCTTGTATTAACTTACTAAACCCAGATTTCACGTCAAAAGTTCCCCATTCTCCCAAAATCCAAAAATAGAAGACTCCCCACGTTCTTATCATTAGATTTTATTCACCACTTTTTATAGGGCAAGAATTTACCATTCATGGTCACCTTGACCCGATCGCCCTTGGGATCTTCGACTTTATCAATGTCTAACGTAAAGTCGATCGCACTCATGATTCCATCCCCAAATTTCTCTTGAATCACCGCTTTCATAGGCATTCCGTACACCTGCATGATTTCGTAAAAGCGATAGATCAAGGGATCCGTCGGTACAGATGGACCTAAGCCCTTCATAGGAAACTCAGTCAGTAGAGGAATTAGGGTTGGCGGTAAGCCCAACAGATCCAATAGCTTGATCGCATCGTCGGCACTGGCTGTTGCTTGGCCATAAAAAAGAGCCGCAACCCAGACTTCGCTGTAGCCTAGGTGCCGCCCAATCTCTTCAAAACTCAAGCTTTTCTCTTTTTTCGCCCGAAGAAGCCTTTCCGTCATCTCAGACATACGCTCATTCCTAAGTAACTCAGTGTAAATACACCTAATTATTAGAAGAGGAAGGACGATCGAAGGGTGTCGTCGGTTACAAAACGTCCTAAAAAGATTTTTAGACGGGAGTCGTTTCGCTCGTGACTTCAAGTTTCTTCGCTTCGGCTCTGGCGACTTTTTCCTGTTCACGCTGATCGCGCTTTTTACGATCGGCGGCCAAGATATCAGCCATCACAATTTGAGCTGCTGACATCTTCTCCAAATTGTTTTGGTAGATCTCAAGATCTTTCTGCACCTTATCGAAGGACAGATTCAGCGCACTGGTCACCTTTGTGAGGACGTCATTGAGGGCTTCTTTGTCCTTCAGCTTTTCAGGATCGATCGTTTCAAGCAGGGTGTAAAGCCCAATTGCAAAGAGTCGGCTGTACTTAAACTTGGGATTCCCCGCGACTGCACTCATCTCAGACTGGAGTTCCTCGCTCACGGACCCATTGGTCAAACTGTCCCACGTTAAACCATCCAAAGAAGCCACCAGTTTGTCCCGATCGCTGCGAAGCTGAACGGGATCGCTCTCAACCGACTTGCAGAGTGCGCTAAAAATAGAGGCATGGTCGGAGTCCGGACGATACCCCTTCATGAAGCGATCGTAGGCCGTGACGACACCCAACGCATAGATGGGCGCATAAACAAAACCGGAATTCACCGTCAGTAAATGCATTTCCACCATCAACTCATCGACAACACGACGGTAGACGGAGTTAATGGGACGGGTATGAAGCGTATAAAAGGCGCGCTTTGCATCAGAGACAGTGCGGGTATTAGTCACGGGTTACGTCCGATCGGTTGAAATAGGTTAGTGCCAGTTTCTAGTGTACCGCATTGTTGAGGTGAGCGCATTTGAGGTCTGCGATCGGTGGGGATCAACCGTACGTCAGGTTTAAGATTAGGTCAGGTCTAAGATTAGGTCTAACGTTTAGATCTAAAGATGAGCCATGCACTCTAAAAGCATTCGCTGATTTTCCACCGAGTGAGGCTGAAGCTCTAAAACCTGACGAAAGGCTTGAGCCGCAAGACTATATTCTTGGAGCCGCAAATGGCTTAAGCCCATCCCGTGCAGTGCCCCAAAGTGGAAGGGATTCAGGCGAGTGGCCTGTTGGCAATCTAAAATTGATTTTCGGTAGCGATGCTCAATGAAGTACAAAATAGCCCGCTGATTCCAAGCTTCTGCAAAATCCGGCATCGACTGAATCAACTGAGTCAAGACCATCTCAGCTTGATCGGCGTCTCCCGCTTCAATCAGGAGACGCGATCGATTGAGTAGCTGGACGCCCAGAATACCCTTCTGCTCGAACCAACGCTGCCACAATTCACGGACTGCGGACTCGCGAACCTCTTGCTCATCATTTTTGAGATTGTTCAGCAATGCATTAATCGGAACGCTGTTCATGACAAAATGTGTAGACTATGGATATGAGTTAAGATTAAGCAACTAAAAATGCTTAAAGATCAAAAGTTAAGGGGTTCTCGATCGTAACTTTGTGACTAGTCTGCTATCGTACGCTACTGATACAGATAAGCTCTATTGTAGAGAATTATTCTACAAAGTTGACCCATCCGATTGAATAAATCTAGGATCCACTCCCTCTGAATAGTGTCATTTATCGCTATAAAGTTCTGACTCATTACCGCATTTTCACGGAGACTATCGCCACTAATAGGTCACATTTAACACTTAAGCTCATTCGATCGGGTGATGCCATTAAACCGATCGGGTGATTGTGGGGTAGGCTCTAGAAGATTTTTCGGAATCCGTAGAGTCTGTTAGGTAGGTAGTAACATCAACGAATAAATTAGTTTATTCTTACTAGTAGCGAGTGCAGGATTTAGAGACTTATGACACGAGATATTAAGATTCAGCAGGCAGAACAGGACATCCTGAACTTATTGGTCTCACCGGACCAAATCCGTCTTCGCCGGACGACAGATGAGTCTGATGAGTCTGCGGGGCAATCTGCTGGTGAATCCAGTTGGCACGTCGAGGCGATTGAGGTTCCAACGGCGACCGTTTCCTATCCCCTACATCCTGCCGACAGCCAAGACTGGCTAGCGGAACTGTCTTCTAATTCGTCTGACTCCCTCTTAGATTGGTTGAGTGAGGCCGAGTTGGATGAGCGATCGACGGCGTTTTTTGGCGGAATGGATCAGCTTTGGGCACCGGATTTGGTGGCCGTGTTGTCGCGGAAGTTTGTGACGGTGCCTCAAGAGATGCTAAGTGCAATCGCACTCAGGGCGTCCCAATTGGCCAAGACATCCGTCGAACAAGCCAGTGATTTAGCGGGTGACTTGGCGGACCAGTTGATCGCCTGTACCCAATCGCTTTTGCCCCAGTGGGCGGAAGACGATCTTCGCGTTTTTGCCCGTCCTCTGGTTTATGCGATGCGCGGTGATATCCCTAAAATGGACGTTCAAGGGAAAGATTGGGCATCAATGTCTGAAATCGAACAAGCCAAGTTAACCTTGACGATCGCGAAATACGCCATGGCCCAAGCCCAGTCAGATGAACCCCAAGCCTAGATCGTTAGCGTCATGGGTTGGATGAGTAAGCTAGATGAATGGGTTAAAATCCTTGGAACCTATGGGGTTAACATGCAGAAAGTCGTGGTCCTTTTAGTCAGTACGTGCCTAAGTCTCAGTGCGGCCACCGCCTATAAATACATCGGTCAAGACATCGGTCCTTCTGCGCAACGGGTTTCCGACCAGCCTGGTGCCACCGTTCCCTGCAAAACGGCTCGATCGGCGTCTGCCACAGATTTTAGCTTCACGACCTTTGGTGGGGGCGGTGCTCCGTCCTATAACGAAATTGCGATCGAAAAAAATGTTTTTTACTTCCAACGAACTCTGAAGGAGGTCGGTCAAAATCCCGATCAGGCCAAGATTTGGTTTGCCAATGGAAACGATGGACGCAAGACGGTCCGCTACATTGACAACGGCCAAGAAAAATTCAAATCCCCCACAATTCCGGGCGTCCAAGGCAGTGCGACCTTTGCAAATTTACGATCGGCGATGCAGGATGAGTCCAGCCAAGCCAAGCCTTTATTTTTTTACTTCACGGGTCATGGCTCCCACAACACCACGGATGAACAGAACAACGCCATGATTTTGTGGAATGAGCAGAATGCCAATGTTCAGCAGTTTACAACGATGCTGGACAAGATGCCGCCGGAGAAGCCTTTTGTAGCGGTAATGGTGCAGTGCTATTCCGGGGCTTTTGCAAATTTGATTTATTCCGGGGGCCGTCCAAAACAAGGGGTTGCGCTCCACGATCGCTGTGGGTTCTTTGCGACGGTGAAAGAGAGGCCATCGGTGGGCTGTACGCCAGAGGTGAATGAGGCGGACTATCGGGACTATAGTTCTAGTTTCTTTGCGGGATTGAGTGGCATCAGTCGAACAGGCCAGCGCGTGGACAGTGCAGATTATGACGGCGATCGTCGTATTTCCTTCCGCGAAGCTCATGCCTTTGCCAAAATTGACGAAAAGGCGTCTGACTTGCCTGTCTCAACCTTAGAAGTTTGGCTTCAAGAAAACTTAAGCAATCGCGATCGGGCCATCGCGCTTTCTCGCCCGATTCGAGAGAGCTTAAAAACCGCTCGTCCTGAGCAGCGACAGGTCGTTCGTCGGCTGGCCCAGCGCATTGAGTACGACCTCGGTCAGTCTATCCGGTTGAATTTGAGTCATACCCAACAGGGTCGGAAGCCTCGATCGTCCATCGATCGCACTTACGCAGAGCGGATTGAACTAGAGCTAATCAATATTGCAGCGGAAAAAAAGGTGCGCGAAAGTGGAAATCCCGAGGCAATGGCTATTTTGGAGAAGTTGTTAACCTGTGAAGGGCGATCGATCTAGAAGTCTGCGGCTTAGATAATCTAGCGATTCAACCCTTCCTCGTTGGGTTTGGGGCACATTGAGCCGTGCCCCTACAGATCTATCTTTCCAGAAATTTTGTAGGGGCATGGCCATGCCGTGCCCCAAACCTAACGAGAAGATGCAAATCTCCTACGACTGCTGCGACATCTGCGACTGCTGAAGTTTCTTCATGACTGCCGTTCGATTGCGCAGGGCGATCGGATCGTCAGGGCGCAGACCGAGAACTTGATCAAAACTGGCCAAAGCCGCTTCCCACTGACCCAGGCTCACCAACAGTCCCCCTCGGTTATTCCAAGCCCGGAAATCCTGGGGTCGAAGCTCTAGGGCGCGATCGTAGCTGACCAAGGCTTCTTCAAGACGGTTACTTGTCTTGAGGAGAATCCCTCGGTTATACCAAGCTTCGTAATACTCGGGGTTCAGCTTAAGCGCCTGATCATAGCTAGCAAGCGCCGTTTCCCAGTCTTCTAGCTTCATACAAGAAAACCCTTGGCTATACCAGGCTTCCGCATAGTCAGGGTGGAACTTGAGCGCTTTCTGATAACAGTCGATCGCATCGTCATGACGATTGAGATTTTTGAGTGCGAGTCCTCGGTGATACCACACCTGCGGATCCTCAATCTCGATCGCCAGCGATTGGGCATAGCTAGAGGATGCCGCTTCGTAGTCGCCTAGACAAAGCAATGCATTGCCTCGACTGCTCAGCGCATCTGCATTATCGGACCGGAGTTCCAGCGATCGGTTGAAGTGCATGATGGACCCCTCATAGCGTCCCGTTGCGTAGAGGGTTGCACCCTGGAGATACCAGGCGTCGGTCGAATTTGGATCGAGATCTAACGCCTTGGACAAGTACGCGATCGCATCCTCATAGCGCCCAAGAGTGTATAGAGAAAGCCCCATACTGTAGTGAGCGTTGGGATAGTTGGGCTGAAGCTGAATCACCCGTTGGAAGGTGTTTCCAGCTTCTTCATACTGGCCCGCGACATGGGCCGTCCACCCGCGCTGGTAGGCGAGGAAGGGAGATGTCGGATGGGCCATGAGGGCTTTATCGAGGCAAGCTAAAGCGCTTTCGTATTGACCGAGGTTCATGTAGGCGCTTGCTTTCTCGCTCCAGGCTTCTAGGCAGTCTGGACGCAGCTCTAAAACCGTTTCAAAATCGACGATCGCGCGTTTATAGTCCCCCATTTGGTTGAGGGTGAGGGCTTTTTTGAGGAGCTGCTCAGTGGAGTCGTTGGGGGTGTTTCTAGGCTGGGTCTGCAACATAATGCTGTATAGAACTCTCAATCCAATCTGGCACCTTTCTAAGTATCAAGAGTGCCCTATAAAGTCGTAAAAAGCACTAGTATTCAAACATTCAACCTATAAGTGAGGTCAAGATACAGGCTAATCCTTATAGAAAAACCTAGATCTCAAGGCTAGTTCATCAGTTTAGTCTATTAAAGACTTTACTGAATAGAACCGGGGTATAAGTGTGTCTTACACTACACCTCATCCAGAAAAGACTTAAAAAACATCATGCTTTACCGGAAGATGGAGAAAGCCCCCGTACTTTAGCCGGGGGATGCATCCTGGTACCGATTTCAATCGGTCTTGAGAGATCTGCCTTATCAGCAATTCAAGCAATATCACCATTCTTAGAGTGGACGTGCTGTCATAAGAAGCATAGGAGGAAAGCACAATGTTAGTTCTAGAATTCAAGACTTACGGTAAAACTGAACAGTTTAAGGCGATCGATGAAGCGATTAGAATTTGTCAATTCATTCGGAACAAATCAATTCGTACTTGGCTGGATAAAGAGGCAAAGTCTTGGTTTGATCTTTCTAAGTACTGTGCGATCTGGGCTAAAGAATTCGACTTTGCTAATAAGTTAAATTCTATGGCTAGACAAGCTAGTGCAGAAAGAGCATGGGCTAGTATTTCTCGCTTTTATGACAACGTAAAGAAAGGAGTAAAAGGTAAGAAGGTAGGGTTTCCTAGCTTTCAAAAAGACTGTCGATCCGTTGAATACAAAACCTCGGGTTGGAAACTCTCAGCAGATTCTAAATCAATCACCTTTACCGATAAATG
Organism: Synechococcales cyanobacterium; assembly: GCA_043764895.1. Classification (GTDB taxonomy): domain Bacteria; phylum Cyanobacteriota; class Cyanobacteriia; order Leptolyngbyales; family Leptolyngbyaceae; genus JAAFJU01. The sequence continues at coordinate 15,693 of JAYUJY010000126.1, forward strand.
CGGTATTGGCAAGCTGAAAATGAAAGGTACTCGCGATCTCGGATTCTATGACCTGACTCAAATTAAGCGAGTCAGATTGATTAGACGTGCCGATGGACATTATGTTCAGTTCTGTGTCAGTGTCGATCGCTTAGAAGTACTTCCCAGTACTAGCAGGGCGATCGGTTTAGATGTAGGGTTGAAAGAATTTTACACCGATTCAAACGGTGATTCCGTCCCTAATCCTCGCTTTCTGCGTAAGGGTGAGACTGCTTTAAAACGGTCTCAACGCTTAGTAAGTCGGAAGGTGAAGGCGTCATTGAATCGCCGTAAGGCTAGAATGATTTTAGGTAAGCAATACCTCAAAATAAGTAGACAACGTAAAGACCATGCTATCAAGTTGGCAAGGTGCGTAATCACATCAAACGATGTAGTCGTCTACGAAGATTTGAGCGTGTCGAACATGGTTAGAAATCACTGTCTAGCAAAATCAATCAGCGATGCATCTTGGTATCAATTCAGAGTGTTTTTAGAATACTTTGGCAAGGTATTTGGTCGGATCACCATAGCGGTGAATCCAGCCTATACAAGCCAAGAATGCAGTGATTGCGGGGAAGTCGTTAAAAAATCCCTATCCACTCGCACCCATGCTTGTAAATGTGGATGCGTCATGGATAGAGATCACAATGCTGCAATCAACATCCTGAATCGCGGGATATGTACCACAGGGCATGTGGGAACTTCGTTGCTAGGCAACGTAAACGCTTAGGGAGATTGGACCTCTGGGTTGGGTGTCGCAAGGCTCTTAATCTAAGTCCGGTCTATGAACTAAGAATCCCTGTCTCTTCAGAGCGGGGAGTGTCAAACATCTTCATCCATATCGAATCCGTCTCAATCTTGTTTTAGACTGTTAAGACTAATTATTTAGGACTGTGCTGCCCATGTTCCCAACCCATCGTCCTCGTCGTCTGCGATCGAATGACACCCTGCGCCGGATGGTGCGTGAAACGGTATTGAGTCCCAATGACTTGATTTACCCGTTATTTGCAGTACCGGGAACTAATATTGCGAAGGAAGTAACCTCGATGCCGGGGGTTTATCAGCTCTCGGTGGACAAAATCGTCGAAGACGCGAAGGAAGTCTATGATTTGGGGATTCCGTCGATTATTTTGTTTGGAATTCCCGCTGATAAAGACCTTGAGGCAACGGGCGCTTGGCATGACTGTGGGATTGTGCAGAAAGCCACTGAAGCCGTGAAGAAGGCGGTGCCCAATCTCATGGTCATTAACGATACGTGCGTATGTGAGTACACGTCCCATGGGCACTGTGGCTACCTCGGTGAGAGCGATTTGTTGGGCAAGGTGATGAACGATTCCACCCTGGAGTTGATTACAAAAGTAGCCGTAGCCCAGGCTCGGGCAGGGGCAGATATTATTGCGCCGTCGGGAATGATGGATGGCTTTGTGGGGGCGATTCGATCGGGCTTGGATGAAGCGGGGTTTCAGGATATCCCGATCATGTCCTATGCGGTGAAGTATGCATCGGCCTATTATGGTCCGTTTCGCGATGCGGCTGAATCGACGCCCCAGTACGGCGATCGGCGCACCTATCAGATGGATCCAGGCAATGCCCGAGAAGCGATTAAGGAGATGCTGCTAGATGTCGAGGAAGGAGCGGATATGTTGATTGTGAAGCCTGCGCTGTCCTATATGGATATTATCCACCGGGTGAAGGAGGCAAGTTATGTTCCGGTGGCGGCGTACAACGTGTCTGGAGAATATGCCATGGTGAAGGCGGCGGCGTTGAATGGATGGGTGGATGAGGAGCGCTTAGTGATGGAAACGTTGACGAGCTTTAAGCGAGCGGGTGCAGATATGATTCTGACGTATCATGCAAAGGATGCGGCCCGATGGATTCGATAGAATGATTTTCTTGGCAAGCGCTTCGGGGTGAGGCGCTTCGGGGTGAGGGGTAAAGTTGAGTAGTCAAGTCTGGGACGGGGTGGTATAAGAAAGGCGGTGGTTTTTCTGTCTAACTGATTTTTTGCTGCATCTATTTGCTTCCCCATGAACAATACCGATCTTTTACTGCTGACGATCTACATTTTGTGCGTCACTTATGTGCTTTACCAGATTATTAACTCGTTTAATGATGAGTTTACGATCGTTTTAGAAAAGAAAGATCTGGATAAGCAGCTTGAGGATCTGAAGCTGAACGATCGAGTGGAGATCAGCTTTAAGTTTGACAAGCGGTACGAGTTTGACAAGCTGAAGGATTTTGTGGTCAATGTCAAAAATAAGTCTAAAGAGCATCCGGTGTTTGTGGATTGGAACATGAGCAGCGTGACGGATCTCGATGGCAAGGCGCGACGGGTGACTCGGTTGATCGCGGGAAATTCGTTGGATTTGTTTCAGGAGCAGGCGCTGAGTCCGGTGCCGCCTGGAACGACTATGAAGGAGAAAGTGGTCGCGGAAGATATGCTGGCGCGGAAGGGCGACGACGGTCCGATGGAAGTCAGTAAAACTTTGGTGGATTTGACAAAACCAAAGAAACCGGGTGATCCATTGAAGCGATATTTGGATTTTGTGGCGATGCAGCGGACGTTAGAGATTAGCTTGAGCTTGATGGTGAGATTTGTGGGCGATGGGTCTCCGGCGACGGGTTATCCAATTCCGATTAACTGTAAGTTTACGTTGACGAAGTTGGATTGGAAGGCGGGTCTCCCTTGGAATCCGAAGGAAGACTAAACTCCTCTTTGTCATAGCGATATAAGAATGCCAGAATCCGATCGAGATCGTTTGGAATCGCGTAGGTATTAATGTCTTTGCTGACCCTGCGCTCCTGGCGATGAAAGGTTCCAAATTTCCACGTATCGCCTGTTGTCACGGCTCCATAGAGAATCGGTGCATTATCATCAGTCCACTGGTCTAATGCGATCAGTTCAACCGCAAGCTGAGTAAACCCACGCGCTAGATCTGAGTTTTTAGCTTCAATGACGATGAGTTGTTCCGGGTCCGGGATGAAATAATCAAAACTTCCTTTGAGCCAAGAGCTGACGCGAACAGGATACTCAATGCGGAGGGGAAGTTTTTTGGTTTTGCAAATCATCTTTAGTATCGGGAAAATGAGACATTCTCGACGCGCGATTTCAGACGAGGGGCTAACTAGCGCGAGATTTTCCTGGAGTTCTTGCTGAAGATTCGTCGCGTCGATGGGCGCTTTATTAGGATTGGGAAGAGCCTCATCGGTTAGCGTTACGCCGAGTTCAGCCAGGATATCAACGGTGTTGAAGGCGAGTTGAGCATATTGGCTAAAGATATAGCTTTTGGCGGGGTCGAGGATACGCGATCGGCTCACGTTATGCAGACTCCTAAAATGCATTGGATCTCTATTGTCCACTATGATGAGGTTAGACCGAATAAACCTGATCAAGGGGATTTTACGATGCCACAAACTCTTGCGGTACAATCGTCAGTCACGAGTTTGAGGCAGGTTGAAGAGTTGTTCAATCTAGTGGCTGAGGATGGATTTTTTCAGGAGTGGTTTGTGGGACTCCCTGCACTGAGCACTCACGAAGGAAAAGAAGTAGATCACCTTCAGAACCGATTTTTGGTCCATCGCGATCGAGGTCAATTGACGGAAGGATCAGTCGATCGGTTACTCGTCTCACCGCTGTTGGATTTGGCAGGATTTTATGATCCGGCGTTTGCGTTGGAAGCGGAAAAAAGTGTGGAAGTGACGGCTAATGACGGGAACACCCTTTACCCTGGACGGATTGATATATTGGTGGTGTCAAGACGGATGTGGCTTTTGGTTGTTGAGGAAAAAGGGACGCGCATTGATATGGAAACGGCGTTGCCGCAGATGTTGGCCTATATGTTGGCCTGTCCGTCGCGCGATCGGCCCATATTTGGCATGGCGACGAATGGGAATGCCTTTGCCTTTGTGAAAATGGGTGCAACCTCACAAGGCTCACTTCAGTACGCGATTTCAGATACCTTTGTCACCCGATCGAGGACGAATCAACTGACCACTGTCCTCCAGATTCTCAAACAGATTAAGCAATTGATCGAACCTGAACAAGTTTGAACCTTAACGAGTTTGAAAGATGTTTTGGATCATTTTTCGATCGACGCTTTTCGCCGCTTGATCAAGTGCTAGCACGTCAGCTTCACTCAGAGACCAACCCAAGGCACCGAGATTTTGGTCCACTTGATCTAAGGTCTTTGCGCCGGGAATGGGAAGCGTGCCTTTGGCGATACACCAGTTGAGAGCGACCTGTGCGATCGTCTTGTCGTGGAAGGTGGCTAGTTCGTTGAGACAGCTTAGGAGTCCTTTCATTCCGGGAAGCAATCGCGGAAATAGAAACCGACGAATTCCTTTTGGAAAGGGTCCTTTGGGGTTTTCATATTTCCCGGTGAGCAATCCGAGACAGAGCGGACTGTAGGCGATGATTTTAATTCCAGATTCGTCGCAGAGATCTTTGAGGCCGAGTTCGGTGACGGGATAGGTGGAGAGCAATGAGTATTGCACTTGGAGAGAAACGATCGGAATACCGCGAGATTTAAACCGTGATTGGACCCATTTCAGCCGCTTCGATCCATAGTTTGAAAGCCCCACGCCTTTAATCAATCCCTGTTCATACAAATCCGCTAGACCATTGAGCAATGCACCTTCCTGCCAGGGCGCGTAGTTGGCGGTGGACCAGTGGATTTGGGCGAGATCGATGCGGCCAAGACGATCGCTGGACGCTTGGGCTGCTTGGACCATGGCGCTTCGGGTGAGTCTCCAAGGATAGGGGGCGAGTTTGGTGGCGAGGCAGATTTGGTCTTTGTTGGGACCATTGTAGGCTTGGCTAAATTTCCCCAGGAGGAGTTCGCTTTGGCCTTTAAATTTGCCCGTGCCGTAGGAGTCTCCGGTATCGAAGAGCGTAACGCCCCGATCGACGCAGCGATTGAAGACCTGTTGTAGTTCGGTATCCATACTGGGATCGTAACCCCAAAGAACTTGGTTTCCCCAGGCCCACGTTCCGCATCCCATCTGCGGGAACTTCAGCGTTGGCTTCGATTCGGTTTTAGCAATCATAAATGTTCTCAGTGAGGGGGTAGAACCTGTTTCAGATCGATTAATTTTTGATAAACACGTCCCTCTTTTAAGGATGCTCTCACGCGATCGAATGCTGATTTAAGTTCAGTTGTTATATCGGTTTGTAAATTAGTAGTCGCTTGCGATCGCCATAGATAGAATCCAGCATTCCAAATCAAGGCTTCCGTCAGTTCTGACGATGTTCCTTGCAACGTTGCTAAACTATCGATCGCCCAATCAGCAGTGCTACCAATGGGGACTTCCGGTGCCGCAAATCCATAGTCTCGGGGAGCGAGGGTGAGACGGTAAAATTCATCGCCATCTTGATAGCCAATAATCACCGTCCGATCGCGTGGCAAATCGCAACTGCCTTCTAAGCCCTTAACCGTGATAAACGATCGGGTGTTTCGTAATTCAAAGGCTCCTCGAAACATCCCTTCCGTGGGCGGATGAACGTAGCCACATACAAGGAGTTGATCGCCAACGTAGGGAGACCACATTAATTCGAGGGTGGAAAGCGGAGGCCGTTTGCCAATTTGGTCGCGGTAGGGCATGAGAGCTTGGGCGAGGGGGAAGTGCTGGGGAAGATGCACAAATCCAATGCCGTGGGTTTCAAGGATTTTGTGGACGTTTTCAAGGGTGCAGGGATTCCAATACACGCCTAATGAGTCCCACAGTTCCATTAAGGGCACGCCTTCTTTGGTTGGGACGCGATCGCCGCCGTGCTGAATCACCGGAATCCCGAAGCTGGCTAAGGTCAGGGCGACTAGGGGACCTAGGGGTGCGGTGCGCGATCGGCCATCGTAGGCATAACAGAAGACGATCGGGCGTTGGGCGTTGGGCGTTGGGGTGATTTCAGGAAGCTGAGGGCCAAGCTGGTCGTAGGTGTCAGCCATTCCGGCGAGTTCTTCTCCCGTGGGGCGTTTGATGCGGTGGGAGATGAGGAATGCGCCGATTTGGGCGGGGGTAGCGTCTTGGTGAAGCATTAAGCGCATGGCAGCTTGAGCTTCGGTGCGGGTGAGATTTTGGCTGGTGTGAGGTCCGCTTCCGACTTTACGGAGGAGCGATCGGAATTCGTGACTCATGGTTTTGGTAAGGGTTCAGGCCGTCTGAAGACGCGTAGGATGTGGCTGTCTAGTTTAGTACATGTTTTGGGTCGATCGGTGATTTTGGCCTGAAGGGGATTGAGTCCATCGATCGGCTCTAAGATTTCGGTCGCGTTACTAAAGCTAAATTTTATTCTTGCGCACTGAGCCAATCGGTTAAATTAGTAATCTGGTCAAAATCTAGAAGTGCTTCACTTAATGCATCAAGTTGGATGACCGATAATTGTTCAACTTGCGGTCGAAGTTCTGTGGGCAAAAGACCAATTCGTCGAGTGAGTAGACGGATGACAAGCGATCGTGCATGTTCCTGTTGACCGATCGAGATTCCCCGTTGCTCGCCGATCGAGATTCCCCGTTGCTCTCCAATCGAAATTCCTTTCGCTTCCGTTGCTTCTTCCCAATCTAGAAATGCTTGCGAGAATGCCATGATAATCTCCTGCCCTAAGAAACTCTCGATTTCACCTGTTTCGATTTTAACGCCCCATGAAGCTAACAAGCGTAGAATTTTATCGCGTCTGGGATGACCTTTCGGTAAGTTCCATACTTCGCGAAGCGCGGAGACTTGGGTTTGATCACGACCCAAGAGCCTTATCCAAAGAGTCTTTTGGGTGGCTGGAAGTTCATCAATGGAAACCAAGATCGTTTGTAAGCCAAGACCGAGGGTGTACATGCCGGAGGATTTTTTGTGGGCGTGGAAGTCTTTTAGGAGTGGTTTGCTAATGTGGGAGGCTAAAATCCAGAGGGTTGGCGGTTCGAGTTTCGGTGAATCGTCATCAGCGGCTTCTGTTCTTCGGCGTTGGTCTTCGTTGATCCAGAGCAGTTTTAGGATGCAGGTTCGGATTTCATCGCGGGTCGGTGGATTGTGGTACGGCTCAATCAGGCAGGGCGTTTTTGCCATTTGTCCTAGCAATCCGAGATCATCGATCGGTTCTGTAATATTTCGATTCGGAATGAACCACACATCAACATGTTTCGCTTCGCCCGGAATTTCATATTGCCGTTCCACCGTTCCAATGGGTTTCAAAAACTCCTCAAGATAGCTTTTCGACAGTTGATCAAACGGACTCTGTGTCATAGTGCTGGCGGAGAATGAAGATGAGGCACTATTGTAATGCGGTAGCGATCGATCGATGAAGGATTATGAACAGGCGATCGAGGATCTTCTAATTAAGTTGGGGATTTAGTAATCGAGTTGGGGATTTTCTAACTTAGTTGGGGATTTTTTAATCGAGTTGAGGATTCAAGTTATTCGATCGGGAATTTCTGAACTCGATCAAGAATTGAAGTAACTGTGTTGATAATGAATTTGAGTGGAATTTGGGGCGATCGTTCATAAAAGTTTACTATTCTTCAGAGGAAACAGCTTGTGTAATCCTATGAAATCAGGATAAGTTATCAGATATGAGGGGAGATACACGGAATCTGTCTGGGTATCTGTCTAAATTAGGGAGATGTACGGAATTTGTCGGGGTATCTGCCTAAATCGGAATGTTATGCGGAAAGTGGCGGGGTATCCATCCCAATCAGGATGATATTCAGAATGTTTCTGTATACTAAGTTGTTATCTAGCCTTAATTTTAGCGTTTTGTACAATGCCTGAATAGTGCAGACTTAAATCAATGAACGTTATTATTGACCCACAGTGGAGTTTTACAGAGGCTTTGGAGGCAGCGTGGGAAGCATATCAAACTCATGGTATGCAAGCTCGTACCAACCGGAAGCGAGTTCTTGAAAACTGGGCTAATCTAGTTGGCCGTCATAGAGCTGTTTCAGGACTTGAAAAGTTTCTTTCGGAATCCAATGATTCAACTCTGACACCGCATATAGCCAGGGAACTAAGGAAACAGTTTAAGGCAATGCCAGAAGTAACACCTTTTACTCGTGGGTCTGACGAAATTCTGCCATTACTAAAGCAATCACAAGAAAATAATTTTAATAACATTGACGTTGTACTAAATCAATTCCTTAAATTGGCTCAGAAATCAGAAATTGATCCAATCTCTAAGTTGATAAATAGTCTTGTCCGGGACAAGACTGAGCTTATCCTTGACGAAAACACTCTTCGACAGTTTTTGGAGATAAGTGAGAAAGCTGGTGTTGACGTTATCGCGAGATTATTTGACTGGGTAACAGTGATGGCTAAAGTAGAGGATGTTGTCAGTGTCCTTGAAAAGCTTAATGTTGACGATCTTCAGAAACTGAATGCAGTAATTGGGTTAAGTAATCTAAAGAATGTTCTAGAGATTTGGAAAAATAACACGGATAATGATAGCGAGGAGTTTTGGCAAGGAGTTCTAGCTCAAAACTCTTTTCTGTTCGCACAGCTATTTTCTTTCCCTGTAATTATACTTGAGAACAAAGCCTATGTTGGAGGTAAGGGTATTAGCAACAGAGGCGGGAATGTGATTGACTTTCTATGTGCAAATAACCTTACCAGAAACGTTGTACTTGTAGAAATAAAAACACCTGTGACTAGGCTCTTAGGTACAAGATATAGAGGAGATATTTACAATACTTCAAATGAGTTATCTGGTTCGGTGATTCAGGTAACTAATTATAAGAACTCGCTAATGCAGAATTACCTGACGCTTGCTGACTCAGAAGAAGAAAGATTTGAGGCGTTCGATCCCCGATGCATTGTCATTATTGGCAATATTGATTCTGAATTGGCTGATCGTAGACAAAGAAAGTCTTTGGAACTTTTTAGAATGGGACTAAAGGATGTCCAGGTCATCACATATGATGAACTATTTGGAAAAGTTGAGTTTCTTGTTAGTCTACTGGAGGGGAATGTTGATGAGTAGCGACGGCTAGATAACAATTCTGTTGGAGCGGTCTAGCAAAGTTGGTTGGTGGTGTGCTAAAAGTGGTTGGTAGCCGCTCAACAGACCCGTTATGCTGCGAAGGGGTTTACGTTCTATGCGCAATAGATAAGACCGATCGCCCTCACATCACCATCGTCTGAACGATCGTCCCTATTGCCAGCAAGAACCATGATTTAGGTTAAAATTAAAGAGCTTACGATTGGTTGCGTATGAGTGAAACTGTTTATATTGAAACCAGCATATTAGGCTACCTGACGGCTCGACCCAGCAGAGATATTGTAGTGGCTGCAAATATTGAAGTCACCAGGGAGTGGTGGGAGACGCGCCGCAGTGAATTCCATCTATATTCCTCCCAAGCAGTCGTGAAAGAAACCTCGCAAGGCGATACTGCGATCGCATCTCAACGGCTTGAACTTCTTCGCAATCTTTCGTTACTAGACTTGAACCCATCGGTGCTTGATCTAGCAGAGCAGTTTTTGGAACGCAGTAATCTCCCTGCAAAAGCTGATGTTGATGCTGTTCACATTGCAGCCGCAACTGTTCACGGCATGGATTACCTGCTGACCTGGAATTGTAAACACATTGCCAATGCTCAAATTCAGAGAAAGTTGGCAGAGATCAGTCTTGGTTTTGGATATGAGTTGCC
>JAYUJY010000127.1:0-1443 GCA_043764895.1 Synechococcales cyanobacterium
TCGCCATTCCCCATTCTTCTCATACCGATGGGTCGTAAACAGCACCTCATAACTGCCCTCAGCGATCGTCCCCACCTGATTCACATCCTGCTGAAGCCCGGTCAATTTAATATTCGGTAAGTTCTGAAGCTGCTGCGTTACCTCCGGCATAAATCCCTTCAACACAATCCCCATCCCATCGCTGTGATGCCACAATGCCGACGCATAGGCCATCCGTTCCTCCTCGGGAATCTGGTCGATCGCCCCTTCCAAATAAACCCTCGCCTCCCGAATCCGGTCGTCTAAATCATGCTGAATCCTCAATGGCGGAATCACCTCGATCGTCGGCGATGCAATCCGTAACCCCGAACTCCCCACCCGCTGGTCCAGCCGATATTGCTCAATCGACTCTGGACTCACAAACCCGATGGTCTGCGACCGACCGGAGGTCATCGCTTGTTTCCCTTGTGGCGTCACGATCGCTGCCTTCAATCCCTCAGGACTCTTCGCATCCCGTTCAATCTCCAGCATCCAATCTTTTTGTAATCCATCCGTTGGCGAAGCCTCCACGAAGTGGAATCGCCAAATCTCATCACACTGTTCCACATCCAACATCCGCTGAATCACCAACACTGTTCCCTTCAATGTTGTAATCTTTGCAGTCGGCTGTTGGTCTTTTGGTTTCCGTTGTCTTAACCTGTCGTCCATCACTCATACATCTTTAATCATCCCCTGATACGCATGAGCGATCGTCATGGCCCGATTCTGAATGTCAACACTAAAATTATCTTTCGGGAACAGATCGCGAAACACCTCATGCTTCAGTTCCGGCAACGCACTCTCAACATAAATCTGATTGGCAGTCTCTACCGCCCAACCGATCGGTTCCTGGGTATTCGTCGGTAAAATCTGCCCATGAGTATAAATCTCAGGATTCTTCTGATTGGCTCTCAACAAGTGTTTGCGATGAGTCAACGCCTGCATCAGCGCCTGCACTTCTAAATCAATGCCTCGACTACTTTTCGCCGTATCCACTGCCGTTTGTAAATTCACCGCATTCGGACCATTCACCAGATCATTCAGCAATTCATTGACCAGATTCAATCGATCGTCCACAAATCCAGCTTTATCCTTCACCGTTTTCAAATTCTGACTCGCCGCCGAAATCGTCTCTATCCTTTCTTTGACGTCATACTTCAAAACTCCTTCTGGAATAACCAACTTTCCCGACTGAACTCGCGCCAAAATCTTCCGGTGATGCGCCGAGATTTCTTCCAATAACGCTTCCTTGCGATCGTCCGAAATATAAACCGTCTCCATCGCCAAGGATTGCAGCGTCATCCCGACATTTGCGACCATTCCCGTCGGATTCTGCGCCGTCCGCTCCCAAGCCCTCCAGGTCGCCGCTGAATGGCTTTCCCGATCGCTATTCCATTCGTGTTTCACCTTCACCGCTTTCACGAT
>JAYUJY010000128.1:0-5178 GCA_043764895.1 Synechococcales cyanobacterium
GTCATTGGAGCCAAAAATTATCCATCCTGCACATGGCAAACCATTACCCTTGTCATCGTATGCGAAAGCACAGGAGCGGTTGGTAAGAAGGTTGAGAGGGTAGTAAGTCATTTACAGCAGCAGAATCGAACCATTCATCCGCAATTTTCACAAAATAACCTGTCCTGTGGGACACTTCCAACCCGTCCTACGGGACACAGGATAGTCACCGAACTCAAAGCGGTCGAACTCCTCCTGTCACGAGCTTTTGGTACTTTAAGGTAAGGACGTGAGCAAAATTAGGGGCGATCGTTTTGGCGGGTGATGCGATCGGTCTTCTCTGTCACTGGATTTTGGTGCGTTGGTGCGATCGAGGTTTGAACGTTACAAAAATCAGCATAATAATCTTCTTTTAAGCTGATTTTCGCTGACAGATTTAGTGTTTCTATTCATAGTAGACGTATGTTTGGAAATTTTCTACCTTACTATTGTTAGCTGGCTTCATCGATAGCTTTAGTCATTCGATCAAGAATTTTAATGAGGAACTTCACCTCGCCGATATCAAGGTAATCAGCAAAATAGTTATCAATGCCCTGACCATAAACAGACCACATGCGATCGCGCATCATTTGTCCTGCTTCTGTGATTGCCGCAAAAGCCCCACGCCGATCGCTCGGACACTGTTCTCGCCGAATTAATCCTGCAACTTCTAAACGATCGACTAAGCGTGTCAGATTGCTACGACTGAGGAGAACAGCTTGCGCGAGTTCGTGGAGACGAAGTTTAGACTCGGATGCTTCTGCTAGTGCAAACAGAACGTCATACCAGCTCAGAGGTGGCAGTTGAGCTTGAGCTAGATCGCGTTCAATCTGTTCGAGCAGTATCACATGTGCCGTTAAGAACTTTCGCCATGCAAGATTGTGGGCTTTGCTGAGGTTGACAGGCATAAACTTGACTTCCAGTTGATCTGATTGCAATTGCAACAATATATAAACGCTTAGTCAATCTAGTTGCAGTTGCAATTAGATTAGGATATACCTAAATAAGTTGCAGTTGCAATCAATTTGAAAATTGTAGCGCGATTTATGATCGTCTCTATGCGAGAACTTGACGGCAATTCACCAGAGGGTTTACCCATGCCAACGCCCAAGCTAGAACTCATCAGTCATCATCTTTGCCCCTATGTCCAACGAGCGGTGATTACCTTAATCGAAAAAGAAATTCCCCATGACCGGACATATATCGACCTGGCAAATAAGCCAGATTGGTTTCGCTCAGTCTCACCGCTCGGAAAAGTTCCTTTGCTGAAAGTTGATGCAGAAGTCCTGTTTGAGTCAGCGGTGATTTGTGAGTATTTGGATGAAATCACGCCAGGGTCATTGCATCCGGCTGATCCGTTACAGAGAGCAAAACATCGTAGTTGGATTGAGTTTGGCTCCAGCATCCTCAATAGTATTGCCGGATTCTACAATGCGCCCAATCAGGAGGGCTTTGAGGCAAAACGCGATGAGTTGACTCGCAAATTTCTCTGGATTGAGCCATATCTTGGCGATCGTGGTTACTTCACAGGGGAAATCTTTTCGTTGGTTGATACGGTTTATGGCCCTATTTTCCGTTATTTTGATGTGCTTGATGCGATCGGTGAGTTTGGTATTTTTGCTGACACCCCAAAGGTAAAAGATTGGCGGCAATCCCTCCAGTCTCGTCCTTCAATTCAATGTGCGGTAACAGAGGATTACGCACAGCGTCTACTCATCTTTCTAGAGCAGCGCAATTCACACCTATCTATGCTGATTTAGTCGTGTGATCGCCAGCAAGCCAACCAGTCATTGGAGCGGACAACGAGGTCTTTTGCGTCTAACATTTAGGTCTTTTCGCGCCGCCGCTCAACTTTGTCGCTCTAATTTGCCCTACAGAAGGACACAAGACACCTACCCCACTCAAAACGATCGAACCCCCTCTGTCACAAGCTTTTGCAACTTTGAGCGGGTGGGCAAAACTTGGGGGCGATTGCGGCTAAATGTAGAATTGTGAATATTGCATGGAGAAAGTCCGATCGCTGGAGACCCTTGCCATTGCGTATGAGCTACAATTTTTAAACCTCACACCTATTAGCTATGACACTCACCTTAACCCTCAGTCCAGAAATCCTGGAAAGACTGACTCAAGCCGCAAACGATCGTGGTATTTCGATCGAAGACTATACCCTTCAGATGCTTGATCGGAGCGTACCTCAGCCTTTCAGTCTCCCAACTGCCTCGACGATCGATCGTCAAACCCTCCTGCAACAGATGCAAACCTTTCGAGCCGCGATCGGGGTTCAAGGAAAGAGTCCCTGAGACAGACCGTGATTGACGCACGAGCAGGAGAACACTGCTGATTCATAACGTACAACTTCTGACTCCATAGTCAATCGCCCGTTCCCACTGACGAAAATACGATCGGCTGTCTACCATCGTACTCCGATCGCAATCATTTACATAGCCGTAAAAGCTCATGGTAAATCGGCTGTCCAGGCAGTAGAAGACAGAGCGAAGGGCGTTCTTCATAGCATTGTGGATCGAAGGTGATGAGTTGTGCCGGGTTATGGAGCTTTTGGAGCGATCGAAGTGGTTCACGATCGGGGTATTGCAGTTGCCAAACTCCAGGATTGACGGAGGTAAAAGTGATGCCCTGTTGCTTTAGGAGAAGGGAATGGGTAAATAGTGTTTCGATCGATGATGGCGAAAATGAGGCTGGGACGATCGGTTGGCGGATGAGTTCTAGATCAGCTTGAATATCCATGGCCATCATTTCATCTAGGTCAGGACGGAGAGGCGGGGTTTCTAGAATGGCCTCAAATTCTGAGAGCAAGACATCCTCTTCTTCGGGATCTGCGCTCATGACGGCTCGTTCGATGAAGGTAGGAACTTTGGCGAGGATGGGTTGGAGTTTGCCGACGACGGTGGAGAAAGCGTCAATCCGATCGCGTAGCTTGCGATAGACTTTGGCTTCGACGGTGCCATCGTAATAGAAATTGTGAATGCGGACGGTGGGAAACCGTTGTCCAATGCGATCGATTCGTCCAATGCGTTGCTCAACGCGCATCGGGTTCCAGGGCATATCGTAATTGATTAAGACACCGCAGGTTTGGAGGTTAAGTCCTTCACTGGCGGACTCGGTGCAGAGGAGCAGTTTGATTTCACCATTGCGGAATTGTTTTTTAATGGTTTCTTTTGCGATCGTGCGCCATTGGCCATTGTGATAGAGTTCACCGCCACGACCGGAGTAGCAGGCGACTTGACTCCCGAAGCTACCACTGAGAAATTCTCGTAGATAGTCCATGGTGTCTGTGTATTGGGTAAAGACGATCGCACTCTCTCGATCGTTAAGTTCTTTTCGTAGCAGTGTTAGAAATTGCGCACATTTCGTATCTTCTCCTGTGTTGTCAAACTGTTGCAGTAAGTCTTGCAAATATTGAATTTCCTGAGGATGCGCAGGTTGAAAAAAGGACTGCAATCCATCAATCACCGTATCTTCTGCATCGTCGAGTTCAGCGAGGTCGTCGGGGGTGAGGCTGGTTTGTTGTCCGGTGGTGAGGTCGTTGAGGCGGCGTTCGAGGGATTTTTGGATGGCGTAGAAGGAACTGGTGAGGCGTTTGCGGTAGAGGGTCATGAGGAATCCGAGGGCGACGCGATTTTCTTTTTCGGCGAGGCGATAGAAGTCTCGGACGTAGGTACTGACGGCGCGGTAGAGTTCGACTTCGCGGTTCTTTTCAAGGACGATCGCGTTATCCCAGACTTCGCGTTGGGGGACATCATTGGCGAGAAGTCCGCGCTTGTGATATTGCCGCAGAGTATCGCGGGTATGGCGAAACATCAAATCCTTGAGCGGGGTGTTGACGGTGAGAAATTGGCGGGATGCTGTGAGGAAGCTTTCGTCGGTGGCGTCTTGGCGGTTGGGGATGCGTTTACGGGTGTGCCAGGTGTCATCCAGTTTGTAGGCGAGCATTCGATCGCGTTGTTTGAAATGGTTTTGCAGCCTAGGGCAGAGTTCGCCGCCTTGATTGAAATAGTCGGTGGACATATTTTGCCAGAAGCCGAGGATATTGGAATCAGCTTCGGTGCTGAGGTGTTTGAAGTAGTCGCAGAAGTTATCACCGTATTGCCAGCGACCTTTGAGATTGAGCAAGCTGAGGAGGTCGAAGATTTCGATCGAATCGATTTGCATGGGCGTTGCCGATAGCAATAGCATCGCTTTAGTTTTAGCTTTAAGCTGTTGCATGAGCTGTAGCAATCGGTTGGGCGTTTCTTTTCGTGCTTGGGGTGATTTGCGGCGGGCGTGGTGGGCTTCGTCAAGAACAACTAAATCCCAGGGTTCGGAGTCTAGGAGTTCTTGCATTCGTTCTTTGCGGCGGACCAAGTGACTGGAGGCGAGGATGAGGTTCTGGCTGTTCCAGGGATTAGGGGTGAGCGGTGAGACTTTGCCGGAAGGATTGCGCAGTTCGCCTTGGGTGAAGCTCCAGAAGTGAAGGTTGAATTTTTCACATAACTCGTCTTGCCACTGGGGTTGGACGCTGGCGGGAGCGAGGACGAGAATGCGTTGAGCTTTTTTGGAGAGAATAAGGTAGCGCAGGATGAGTCCGGTTTCGATCGTTTTTCCCAGTCCTACTTCATCAGCAATCAGATAGTTGCAGGGAAATTCGGCGGCGACGCGACGAAGGATTTTGATTTGATGAATCCAGGGTTTGATGGGAATGGATTGGAGGGTAAAGTCGAGGCTGCCGGGGTCGTTGTGAAGATTGGCAAGTTGACGAAATTGTTCGCGTTCGTTGTGGAGGAGTTCAGGATCGATTGTAGCCGTTTCAACCGTTGGTTCAGCGGGCGATTCAACATCGGGAGTTTCGGCTTCGGGTAGTTGCTCTGGGGGCACAGGACGACGATCGGTTTCTAAGTCTGGGTTCCACTGTGGTTTTTGGCGAGGGAGATAGCGCAGGAGTCGAAGTTTGGTGGCTTCGGGGATATCGAAGAGGCGGACATTGGGCATTTTGTTTTGCCAAAGTTGCGCAAACCGATCGCGTTCCAATTCCACCCGCTCTAGTTCTCGTCCGCCTTCCCAGGAGCAATAGACTTATCCATAAATTTATAAACGTTTCTGTGACTGGGCTTCAGGAAATCTGACCCAGCTTAATTATTGCTCAATAAATTAGTTAATGACGTA
>JAYUJY010000129.1:0-25263 GCA_043764895.1 Synechococcales cyanobacterium
TAGGGGCCTCATGGGATGCAACGATCAATTTACACTTTATGGAACATTGGCTCGATTCCTTAAAAAACAACTTAATATCTTAAGCCTGAGTAGTTACGAATTAAGAGAATGATTAATTCTCCATCATTAATTTCGTAAATAACACGATAATTCCTAATTCGGATGCGATATTCAGAGTCGCTACCTTTCATTTTTGCAACACCATCTGGGCGAGGATTTTCAGCAAGTGCTTTGACGGCTTCATCAATCCGATCACGAATCTCCTCGGGCAGAGCATCAATTTGTTTCTGAACCGATTTAGGCGTGATGATTTGGTATGTCATGCTGCGGACCGCCCACGTTGTTCGAGGTACTGATCGTAGCTCAGGTAGTCTCCAGTAGCATATTCAGCGCGAGCGACTTGGATGTCAGCGATCGTTTGCTCATCCATCTCGTCAAAGTCGTCATCGTCGTCGTCAAACAATTCTGAATCAAGATATTCCCAAAGCTTTCGTTTGTCGCTATGAGCGAGTTGGGCGATCGATTCTAAAAGCGACTCGAAGGAAATGGCGATCGTAGTTTCAGACATTTTGAGAAGTCCTCCATAATTTCTGGGTCAGAAAGATTTTGGTTATCGATTCTGATGAGGGAATCGATCGCTTTCCCATTATAGCAAGCAATCACAATCCTCAATTCAGTCGCCGCCCTCTACGTTTTCAGTTGTTCGTTGGTCCTTGACCGATCGCAGATCATCGCCCATTTGCGGAGTTGTTCGTCGGGTTCTTTGAGGGCGCGATCGTGGAGGAGTTCGATCGTCATTGAAATAATGCGGACTATATTCAAACCACTCATATTACTACTCGGTATTAAAAGCTGCCCAGCTCTACACAAAGGGGGATTTAAGATAAGGGGAGGCACCCAGATGGGAAAAAGTATTTGGGTTGTTGGTATGCTTGATATGCTCCGATCTGCTTGCCAACAATCTCCATGGTTCTACATCGCCTAAAAAATCACACCCTCAAAAGTATTTTTGCCCTGTTCCTAGTGACGGTCGGTTTCATGATGGTGGGACTAGCGACCCATGTCTTTGCGAACAATGAGCGACAAATGAACCTGGCCGACCTGGCAACAGGGGCGATCGACATCACAGGACAAACACAGCCGAAGATGGACCACACTCAACTGATTTCCATCACCGATCGTGTCACGGCCAGTGCTCCGATGGGAGACGACCTCTTTTTAACACCGGGAAATTATGTCGTGATCGATCGGCTGGTGGAGAAATTTGAACGAAAGGATTCAAAAGATTCTGCTTCTAGAAAGGAAGCCGTTCGATCGGAAGATATTGGAACCTGGACTGCATCACCCGGTCGCTCAACTCACACAACCCGGAACTCAGAATATAAAAGAATCCCAAACCAGCGCTTTACCGCCCTCAACCCAAAAGTGGGTTCCTACAGCATTGACCTAGCATCCGTGACCAACCTAACCGCAGATCGATCGTCCTGTCAGTCTGGACTCAGCACCGATCGCATCCATCATGATAATGGAATTGTAAATGGTATTTCACTGACGTTACCTAATGAAGGAATCCTCACCCTGACCCCCGACAACACCCAAATCACACCAGGACCCCTATTTCGGTGGCGGTGGCAAAACCAAACCGAACGGCGAAGTCAATATATTTTTCAGGGCGTTGGCTTTCCTGATCGTCCGGAATGGGATGACTTGCGTGTCTGCTACACTGTACTCCCCAGTCAGACTATCGTCACGGTGTTCGGAAGCCTTGTTCAGAACCGTTTAGTCCCCTATTCAGGTGCGGGGACGGGAATTCAGCGAATCATTCCAGGTTCTCGGAAAGAGGCAATTGATCAGCTTAATAACGAATATCGCACGTCGAAATGGACAGGACGATTTTTGGGATTTATTCTGATATGGATGGGGTTAGGGTTGATTTATGCACCGGGCATATTGTTGCCGGGGCAAATTCCGGGACTACGCTGGATGGATGGGATGAATCCTCTTTTTTGTCTGCTGCCAGCATTCCTTTTATCCATTGTGGGTGCCTTAGCCGTGACCATCATTCCGCAGGCGTGGGCAGCGGCAGTAGTGATTGGGCTTACGATCGGAGTGTATTTCACGATGGCTCAATGGAGATGGCGCTAATTTTCTTTATCTTTCCAACACCACCGCATCGATATGCTAGAGCGATCGATGGGAGTGTCGATGAGGATGAAGGCGCTCATTTGTCGGACTGCGTGAAAGTTGTCCGTAAGTATGGAGCCTGTGCTGAAGAAACTTGGCCTTTCATTTTGGATGAAGTGACCAGCAAACCACCAAAAGATGCCTACCGCGAAGCAGCTCAGTTTCGGATTGAAGATGCGGCATCGGTGGATATTGATTTAGACATTATGCGGAGTTGTCTTGCGGAAGGCTATCCTTTTGTATTCGGACTTCAGTTATTTGAATCATTTAATGGTGCAGGTGGCAATGGTGGATTGGTTCCCATGCCAGATTCTGACAATGAAAAACATGACGGTGGTCACGCCATGCTGTGTGTTGGCTATTCTGATACCGATCGGGTCTTCATTATTCGCAATTCCTGGGGTGAGGAATGGGGCGATATGGGGTATGGCTATGTGCCCTACGGATTATTCCGAAGAGGAAGAGGAAACAGAAGAAGAGGAAGAATCTGAAGAGGAGGAAACAGAAGAGGAATACGAAGAGGAAACAGAAGAAGAAGAATCTGAAGAAGAAGAGGAATATGAAGAAGAAGATGGTGGCGGTGAAGAAGACGAATAAATCCATCCTGTTTCTAGCCATTCCGTCAGGTTTAGGGTTCGGCAAGCCAAACCCCTACAGTCTCTGAAACCCGGATTGTAGGGACATGGCTTGCTGTGTCCTGAACCCCACAAAATAGATCTTTATGCCTCCAAGCTCACGGGTTTGGGGGCTTTCATTGTTTAATCCCTACCCGATCGATCGGGTCATTACATCTCACAAGTTGATAAAATAATAGTGATTCTGTTGAACATCGTTTAGGAATAACTGATGCCCTCCAATGATCCACGGAACCTCAGCGCCGAAAAAATCACCCTTGACGATCTTCAGCGATACTTTAGTCTGGACGATCGACCCGACCCCACTGCGTTTCTCGAATGGCAACAAGATTTGCCCACACTCACCGACGACGATCGATCGCGTTTGGATAAAGCCCAAGCTCACTACAATCATTTATCAAAACGCCCGATTCTCGAAGCCATGGTGAAAATGGTTATTCTGTCGCCATTACTCGAACTCGCAGGTTTCTACGATCCACCCTTCTATGCAACAAGCGAGAAATCAGTCAACATCTCCGCGCAAGATCATAACCTCACCATTCGCGGCAAAATCGACGTTCTCGTTACCCAAGATCAATTCTGGATTCTTGTGATTGAATCCAAACAATCTGGCATCGCAATCGACTCCGGCATTCCCCAAGCCCTCACCTACATGCTCGCCGCCCCAGACCACACCAAAGCCCTCTACGGTATGGTCACAAACGGCAACAACTTCATCTTTATCAAACTCCACGATCGCACCTACCAACTCTCCGACGAATTTTCCCTTCGCAGACGTGGGGATCTTTACCAAGTTCTCGCTATCTTAAAAAATCTCGCAGACCTCCTAAAATAACCCTTTTGCAATCGCTCCAATGCTCCTAATTCTTCGGACGAAACACTTGTTCCACCCATCCGACCAACGTCTTACGCGGAACAAATCGACCGATCGTACTCACAATCTGATTTCCAAATCCCGTCACGACGATCGGTTCATTCCGTTCCATCGCATCCAGCGATTCCTTAACCACAGACTCCGCCGTTGCAACTTTAGGGGGCGCTTGCGTTGAACCTTCCATCATCTTATCCATTCCCGCCGCCACTCCAAAATTCGATTCTGTCGATCCCGGACATAGCGCCTGAACCTTCACACCCGAACCCTTCACCTCCGCCCATAAAGACCCACTAAAGCTCACAACAAACGCTTTCGTGGCGGCATAGACGGACAAATAAGGTAATGATTGGAGACCTGCTATTGAAGCAACATTGATAATGCTACCGGACTTGCGTTCCACCATGCTAGGCAAAAACAAATGTGTCAGTTCTGTTAACGCTAAAACATTCAACTGAATCATTGAAATTTGTTTCGATCGATCGCAACTCACAAACGCCGCATAATCACCAAACCCCGCATTATTCACCAGCAAATCTATTGTCCACTCCCAGCTTTTCACCGCATCAAAGACGCCCTGCGCCGCCGTGGGGACGGTCAAATCGGCAACCCAAACTTTGACCTTCACACCCTGATTACTCGTCAACTCATGGGCTAGTTCTCCCAGTTTGTCCTGCGATCGAGCCACCAACACCAGGTCATACTTCTTCGCAGCCAGCGATCGTGCAAACGCCGCACCAATCCCCATCGAAGCACCCGTTACTAAAGCTGTCGGCATAATTATTTGTCTCTTAAAACTTACTTCTATGATAAGTGGAATCTACATGATCAGTGGAATCCAACGTGGGTTTGGCTCAGCCTAAGGTTCTCTGAATGAACCCATCCATCTCGCCCAAAACCGCCTGGGACACCTCATGCCCCATCGTCGGAAATTCCAAATACTTCACAGGTGCCCCCGCCTTCACGAGCCGATCGCACGTTTCTCTCGCCACCGCCACCGGAACCACCGAATCAACAGCACCATGCACCATCAATACCGGAGCCTGATCATTAATCGGGGCGATCGGACCATGACGGTAGCCGCTTAAAATCATGCGTCCAGCCAGCAGGAATTCAAACCCCACTTCGATCGTCATCGCTCCCCCTTGAGAAAATCCACCCAACAGCGTTTGCGTCAAGGGAACGCGCGTCACCGTCGGCAACGCAGTTAGGCATTCAATCAACGCCTGCCGACTCGCTTGCAACTGCGGCAAATGCCCCCAGTCCCCGCCAAAATTAAACCCAGATGGAAATCCATACCACATCTTTCCGCCCGGTGCCGGATGGTCAAATGGCCCTTCCGGGAAGACCAAGTGGTACTCAGAAAGGTTCAGCAATCCCGTAAAGTAGGCGGCATCTTCCGCATTGGCACCCCAGCCGTGGAGAATCACGATCGCCCCCTTGGCTGGACGCCCTGACTGCGGTGGCACCGAAATAGTTCTTAAAGCCATTACTTCTGTCCTAATTGATTTCTTAGCATACTGATTTCTTAGAAGACTAAGCTAGCAAACCGCTGCATGATTTCAAAACCGACCGGAGTCTCTTTTATTTGATGGGCAATCGCCTCGGGATCGAAGCCTTCAGTCAGCAGACCTTCCCGTGCATAGTGCGTGTAGGCTTGCATTACCTGCGTCGGAAATTCCGGATGAAACTGCATCCCCCACACGCAATCGCCATAGCGAAAGGCTTGGTGCGGCACCCGATCGCTGGACGCTAGCCAAACAACATTGGGCGGGAGCTGGATGACGGCTTGGCGGTGGCTAAGCTGGACATGAGTTTTAGGGGGGAGGCCATGGAGGAGCGGGTCATCTTGGGCTTCAGGCCGGATTTGGACTGGAATTGTGCCGACTTCTCGTCCATCCGAAATGTAATCGACGGTTCCCCCGAGGGCATAAGCCAGCAACTGGTGGCCGTAGCAGATGCCTAGGATAGGAATTTGTTTATCAACGGCGATGCGTAACCAAGCGGCGGTGGCTTCACACCAAGAATGCCGATCGGTGACCATGGAGTGAGATCCGGTGATGAGAATGCCGCTGAGTTCGGTGTAGTGAGGCAATGTGCCGCCTTGGCTAACATCGACAGTTTTGATGAAGGTCCGATCGACCGAGAGTGCCTCGATCATCCAATCTTCAAAATCACCGCATTGGTTCTGTAGCTCAGGCATGGTGCTTCCGGTCTTGATAATTAGAAGGTAGCTCATGAATAGTATTTTAGAGGGGTCTTAAGTTGGGTTAAGTGTCTTTGGGGGCAGGTTAGAGTGGCTTTGATCAAGAAAGGGATGGATTGAAGTCAAAATGGTGTGGCTGTCATCCTCTCATTTAAAGGGTTATTGTGTGGCAATGTAGGTAACCTGGTCACAATTTTTAGGAGTCCGGTGCGGTGGATGAGCTTAGGGCGGCGTTGGAACTAGCGACGGATGAAGAACTTTCTGGCTTGACGGATCTATTGTTCTGTCCGAAGTTTAATCCATTGGATTATCTCCAGCAGCCGGAGGTGTTGGCGCTGCGGGCGGGCGATCGATCGCGGTGGCTGGATGAACTAGAGCAGCGATTTCGGTTTTTGGCGGCGGATGGCCTGACGGTGCTCCAACGAAAAACCGATCGGCTCAGCTACCGAATGATTCTGATTCAAGTCTGCCGTCATCTCAAGTTGCCTTACTCCAGCGCCCTGTCTACGATGGATTTGGAAGCAGAGATTTTCTTGGTCTTGGTGCAGCGATCGGGTCTGGAATTGCCAAGTACTACATCCGGAGCGGTCGGGACGGCTCTCAAAGGCGGTGGCGCGATGGCAGCAAGCACGCTCGTGACGCCGTTAGTCAGACGTCTCGCAGGTCAAACATTGGCACAGCAAGGGCTACAACAGGGACTGTCGGCGGCGGCTCGGCAGGGGCTGTTGCGGTATGGGGTGGTGCGATCGGCGGCGGCAATGCTGGGACCTGCGATGTGGACGTGGTTTTTGGCGGACCTGGGATGGCGAAGTATTTCGACTAATTACGGCAGGGTTATTCCGATGGTCTTTGCTCTTGCCCAGATTCGGCTAACGCGGGGCTTTGATTAGCAGCTAGAATTCTAGAGCTTCTCCCCTTTGTGCTATGAACGCCCTGAATGTCCGCAATCTGTTAAGGCTATTTCCCACCCATTCTGATGCGTCTCTCGATCGGTACTGGCAAGTGACGCAGCTTTGCTTGTTGATTTTGCCGTTTAATGCGCTGCTAGGTGGCGTTTCTTTGTTTGTCAATTCGGCTTTGTTGTGGGGGCGATATGCGAATCAGTTTGTGCAGAGTTTGCTGAATCAGGTGTTGGTGTTATTGGGCGCTTGGATGGTGATTATTGCGCTATTTTCTGATCGAAGGGATTTGTCTCTGCCCGGATTGCTGAATTTTTTGCCTTTTTTTGTGGTGTTTATTGCCCAAAGTTTTTTGTTTCGCGAAGCTCGGCAGTTGCGACAGTTGGCGATGCTGTTGGTGATGCCGTCGGTGCCAATTTCAATCTTAGCGGTTGCTCAGGTGATGTGGGGCTGGAGTTTTCATTGGACGATTTTGTCCATTGGTGGCGGGGATGGGGTGATTTTGGACTGGGTTCTCCATCCGGGAGGGGTGCCGCTAGGTCGGGCGTCGTCGCTGTTTTACTATGCAACGATTTTGGCGAGCTATTTGGTGATGACGTTTACGGTCAGTGTGGGGCTATGGACTGATGCGATGGCCCAGCCGCCAAAGTTGGGGGAGTTCAAATTCAATGAACTGCGATCGATTGGACGAGGCGTAAGACAAGGGGTTGGACGAGTTTTTGGCGAATGGTTGTTTCAGTCCAGGTTGGGGCTGACGATCGTGATGCTGCTAAATGCGATCGCGCTGTTTTTGACCCAATCTCGAAATGCGTGGGGGATTGGGCTGGGGATAGTGATCGTGTTTGCTGTTTTGATGGGTTATCGATGGGTTGTAGGGCTGGTATCTAGTTTGGTGATAGCGGTGCTCGAAGCGGCCTATGCGCCGCCGCCGCTAAATGGATGGTTTAGAACGGTGGTGCCGAGGCAAGTTTGGGGACGGGTGAATGATGAGCTGTTTCTGGGTCGTCCGGTGGAGACGCTGCGGTTGACTCAGTGGAAATTTGCGGTTTCGATGATGCAGCAGAAGCCGTTGACGGGGTGGGGGTTGCGCAATTTTTCGATGCTTTATGAGGCGGCGACGAATTATTACATTGGGCATCCTCACAATTTGATGTTGATGTTGGCCTGTGAGATGGGGATTCCGGCGACGGTGGTGTTTTATGCGATCGTCGGTGTGGTGGTGGGGCGAGGAGTCCAGATGGTGGGGCGGTTGTCGGCTTTTGAGGGGCGATCGCTTGTGATGATTGTGTTGGCGTTTTTGGGCTGTACGATATTTAGCTTTTTTGATGTGCCGATTTTTGATGCGCGGATTAATCTGCTGGGGTGGATGTTGTTGGCGGGGATTTGGGGGGTGGTGCAGCGGCAGGTGGCGATCGGGAATACGGGGGCTGGGGGAGCGCGGTTGGGGGGGTGATGGGGAATGTTTTGGGAATAAAAAAGAGGGCGATCGGGCGATCGTTCCTCTTTTGGGGTCTGGGTTGTTTTTGGGTCTTGGGATGATGATGCGTTGCTTCGCTTAACGCATCCTACGTCGGACGGTGGGTGTCGGATGTGGGATCCCCAAGATCTCAATGGAACCTGGTTTACGCGTTTCCGGCCATTTGGGCGGCGACTTCGGCGGCAAAATCGGTTTCTTCGACTTCGATGCCGTCTCCTAGGACGAAACGGGTGAATCGACGGATTTGGATGTTTTCACCCAGGGTCGCCATTTGTTGGGTGACGAGTTCGCCGACGGTCATGTTTTGATCTTTAATGTAGGGTTGGTCGATGAGACACAACTCTTTAAGACGTTTGTCGATGCGGCCTTGGACAATCTTCTCGCGCATCGCTTCAGGCTTGCTGGAAAGGTCGTCTTTACCCATTTCGATCGCCGTTTCTTTTGCAGCAAAGTCCGCTGGAATGTCAGAAACTTTCACATATTCAACATTGGGACAGGCCGCAATTTGCATCGCAATGTTGTTGACTAGCTCCTTAAATGCTTCGTTTCGGCTCACGAAGTCAGTCTGGCAGTTCACTTCGACCAAGACTCCAATTCGCCCACCCGTGTGGATGTACTGACCGACGAGACCTTCAGCAGCAACTCGATCGGCTTTCTTGCCTGCATTAGAAATTCCTTTCTGACGCAACCACGCAATGGATTTCTCCTGATCGCCCTCATTCTCAACGAGCGCTTTCTTGCAGTCCATCATGCCCGCACCCGTCTTGGCCCGCAGCGCCTGCACAGCCTTTGCTGTAATTTCTGCCATGATTCTAAGTCCTAATTTCTGCGTCTTAATATAAACCATCAAATCCCCCTTTGCACCCTTCTGAAAAGATGCAGGG
This sequence comes from Synechococcales cyanobacterium, assembly GCA_043764895.1. GTDB lineage: Bacteria > Cyanobacteriota > Cyanobacteriia > Leptolyngbyales > Leptolyngbyaceae > JAAFJU01. Next base: position 9,157 of record JAYUJY010000129.1, read on the forward strand.
GGGATTTGTTTTCATCGAAGCCAATCGCAAACCAGTCGATTACGCCTCGGAAGCCGCCTCGGAAGTTGCCTCAGCTACCTCAGTCGCCTCAGCCGCAACCGCATCTGCCGATACGACACCCGCCGCAACTGCATCAGCCGTAACGGTTTCTGGGGACGCTCCTTCAGCAGCGCCAGCTTCAGCACCTGCATAGTCGTCTTCGTACTCGGTGCCATCGTAGTCTTCGTACTCGTCTTCACCCGCGACTTGACCATGACGACCTTCGTAGATCGCATCCGCCAAACGTCCAACGATCAATTTGATCGATCGAATCGCATCGTCGTTCGCCGGAATCGGCACATCGACACAATCTGGGTCGCAATTGGTATCAAGTAGCGCAACGATCGGAATACCCAGCTTCTGGCATTCTTGAACGGCGTTGTACTCGCGACGTTGGTCAACCATGATGACGACATCCGGGATTTTGCGCATGTTTTTGATGCCGCCGAGATACTTCTGGAGCTTTTCCAGTTCCCGACGCAATACAGCCGCTTCCTTCTTAGGACGCATTTCCAGCGCACCCGTTTCTTCCAACCGCTCCAATTCCTTAAGGCGATCGACGCGGGTCTTAATTGTGGTCCAGTTGGTGAGCATTCCACCCAACCAACGTTGGTTCACATAGTATGCGCCGCAACGAGCCGCTTCCTGAGCAACGATGCCAGCCGCTTGGCGCTTGGTTCCGACGAACAGGTATTTTTTACCTTGCTCGGATCCAGCACGCACAAAGTTGAACGCATCGTCCATCAGACCTGCTGTCTGAACGAGGTCAATAATATGAACACCATTGCGAGCCGCAAAGATGTAGGGCTTCATCTTGGGGTTCCAGCGACGGGTTTGGTGCCCGAAGTGAACACCAGATTCCAGCATTTGAGCCAAAGTAACGACGGGCATTTTGTAGTCTCCTTTCGGGTTAATCCTCCACCCGGATGTACTAAGCGGGCTGTCTGATTCAGAAAGCGAGATCAAAGGAAGACATAAAAACAGTCGATTCCTGTCCGTTCTGGCACAGTGCAGTGAGTCCCGTGAGCACCCGATAAACTCCGAGTGTGTGGTTTTTACAGCGTGTCTAGGCTAACACAAAAGAGCTACTGACGATCGTCAGCAGCCCTTTTGAATTGAGAATTGAGAAGGATGAAGTGAGAATGGAAAAAATCGAGCTTAATTCTCAATGCTCACTTTTTTCTACGCTTTAACAGTGCGGCGTTTACGAGCTAAGGCTCCTCCAACTACAGCTAAACCTGCGAGAGCAAGAGGCTCAGGAACGCTCTTGCCTGTGTTGCCGACGAGGGCGATTCCGTCGTTGACACATTCTGCGAACAGCGTCGAAGTGAACTTGCCGTCAAACCCTTTTGGCTTTAAGAAGCTGAATCCGAAGGTTTGGCTCCCGGTTTCACCAAAGTGACCGAAGCTCAATCCCATGTTGCTGAGTTGAGCACCCGTTAGCATTGCTAGATCGCCAGCTTTAGTTCCAGTTTTGATGGAGTTCAAGATGACGTTGCTGCCTTGGCGCATTCCATCAAAGTAAGCGTCGGTGGTTTGTAAGTCGCCCAAGTTGTTCAGTTCTGCATTGGCAACACTGCTGCGGCTATCAACATAGGCGTTGCGTTGGTCCATGTTGCTGAAACCGTTGTTTTGCGATGCAACGCTCTTCGCGGTGACGCCGCTGTAAATCCCCATTTCGGCAACGCCAGAGTCGGAGTTGAGGGTGTTGAACTTCACGCCAAACAAAGAGCTACTTCCGCTCGCACCCTTCAGTCCACCAGAGGTGAAGTTAAATAGCATGTCACCGTAGGCAATATTTTCGGTGCCGCCATTTGGGTTGAGGTTCGCGTTGATAGCAACGACCATCCGATCGCCCATGTCCTTCATCGCTAGGCTGTAAAACTCAAAGGGATTCGTACTCCCTCCAATCTGTTCATAAAAAATTCCATTTTTGATCGAGCTTTTTGCGTAGTCCCAGCCTTTATAGTCCTCTGCTTTGGCCGATGGAGCGACAGCGACAAGAGCGACGGTAGCAGCAATAGCGATTTGGCAAGCGGCCCGAATGGTGAAGGTCATATTAAATATCCACAGGTGTAAAAGAGTATAGACATCGGAGTGGCAGGACACTCCAGGTAAGGAGCAATGATTTGTATCATTCGTCACTTCCTTACACCATGAATACTCAACTTCTCTTTCATTCCACAAGGGCATTGCGATCTGTTTATCTGAAGTCTATGGAAGCTATTGGAATTGTAGACAATCTGTAAACTTGTCCGGAATGGCATGATTGAATTATGGATATGGGAGGCTTCATAGACTCCGTACAATCTCGTATTGACGATGTTTGTTTTGGCACTCTTTGCTAGAAATTATTCATTTAGAACTTGTCATTTCAGCGTAGGCCGCATAAACGCCTTGGACGTTATACCAATTTAGAAAAACTCGGGCGACTTCTAGCGCAAGGCTGGGTTGACCCCGATCGATCAACCATTGCAAAAACGGAGCCATTGTTTTTTCATTTAACAGTCCGCCTAAAGATAAGGTTCCCCAAAGGATTTTGTGTAAAACAGTCATTTGGATCATCATTTTCACGTCCCAGGTGGGATGTTTTTGGTAAAACAAGACCCCCATGCGGCCCCGTTGAATTTCTTGATCAATGAGTTTAGGGATTTGGGCGAGGGTGAATGCGGGATGCCAGTGATAGCCGACGGCTTCGGGCGCTTTGATCAGCGTCAGACCCAAATTTTTCAACCGCACACCGAGTTCGAGATCTTCCCATCCGTAGAGCTGAAACCCGGTGTCGAACAGTCCCGCTTCGATGAGCCAATGACGAGCGATCGCCACATTTCCCGTTGCGAAGAAAGCCGCAGAATAGTCGGTGATTTTATAAGGTTCACTGGTGGGGGTCTCAAAGTTGGCCGTATTCACTACGCGGCCATAGGTAAAGAATCGATCGCTCCCAGTGTCCCGCTGTCCTTGCTGAAGTTTCGCATCATGATTCGAGATAAATCCTGGCAGCACGACCAAATCGCTGTCGATGAAAATAATAGTGTCGCCTTTTGCCTGTTCGACGCCAAGATTTCGGGCCGCAGAGGGACCTTGGTGGTCTTGGACGATCAACCGAACGTGGGGAAATTGGGTTTCCCGCATCCATTCGACGGTGCCGTCAGTCGATCCATCATCGACGACGACGACTTCGTAGTCCCCGGTGTAGTTCTGATCTTCCAGAGCGGTGAGGCACTTTTCTAGAATGGGTTTGCGATCGTACGTCGGGATGACAATGCTGAACATAGATAGATTCAGAAAAGGGTGTTAGTTCGAGGCGGGCTGGATAGAGACTTTAACTTGGAGATTTGTGAAGTTTTTGACGACGCTGCTGTCATCGAGGAGGATTTTGACCTCGACCACGCGGACGTCTTGCTTATCTGAGGGATCGGCGCTCGTCACCCCATTTTTGCGGACCTGAGCGCCGATGAGTTCGACCTTTCCGCTGATTTCACCCTGGAACGCATCGCTTTTAATAACAGCCCTGTTGCCTTTTTTTACCTTGGAAATCGAGTTTTCGTCTACTTCCGCCACCACAAACATTTTATCGGTGAAGCCCAGTTCCATAATGCCATTGGTCCCGACAGCTTCATTTTCCTTGGCGTGGATTTTGAGGACTTTTCCGGGAATCGGCGCTTTGACGATCGATCGTTCGAGTTCAGACTTGGCTTTTTCAAAATTGGCTTGAGCCACGAGAACTTGAGCTTCCGATTCCTTGACATCCGTGGGTCGGACTTCAGACACACTGCCAAAGCGTTGGTTTTCGGCAGCAACTTTGGCTTGGGACCTCTGAATAGAGGCTTGAGCCACCTCAACGCCACTTTTTCGCTGATTGACCGTTTTTGCAGCTTGGGCGATCGTCTGGTTGCCTTGCTCTAATTCTTGTCGTTTGCCAATGAAGGTCAGTTCTCGACTCCGTTTTTCCGCCTCAGAAATCGCTCCTTTTTTAAAGAGTTCATCGTAGGCTTTGAAATCCCACTCTGCTTTTTTGACTTCTGCTACGAGCTTGATGGCCTGGGCTTTGGCTTTGCTAAATTCTAATTCTGCATTTTCAAGATCAACCACCGATCGACGCAGTTCTGCTTCTGCCCCAAGCCCCGTCGCTTGTTCAACGCCGATCGTGGCTTTCTGGGCATTGATATCGCCGGATTTTGCGCCGACTTTTACCCCTTCAAGTTTCATATTAGCTTCGATCATCAGGGCTTCCGCTTGCTTGGCAGACCCGAGCAAACTTGAATAGCTATCCATCACCGCAATAGGCTGACCCGGCTTGACGGTATCCCCTTCTTTGACCAGCATTTTTTCAATCCGCGCACTAAATCCTCCCGACGGGGATGCAATCTTATACACTTCGCCCGCAGGCTCTAGACGACCGAGGGCACCGATCGCCGCCTGGTCTTCCTTCTTTTTTTCCGCTTCAGCCGAAGGGGTCTCAGCCACTTGGGGCTTGTTGGTAGAGAACATCACCCAAGTGGATACGCCCGTCACCGCCAATGCGATCGCACCCACCGTAGCAACCATGCGGGTTCCGGAAGAATTCAGTAATGGGGATTTCACGAGATCGGTCCGCTCCTTAGTCGCAATGCAGGTTTAAAGAAAATCAGCTTCAAGAAAGCTTCATGAATAATAACAATAAAAGCCCGTTGCCATGGGACAGACTTTCTCGCCCGTGCTTACTGCCGTCCAATAGCACGTCTAAACTCAACCGAAATCCAATGCCCCAACTGGAAAATCGGCGGTATGATAAGCGGTGTCTGTAAAACTACGCATATTCATGGAACGCCCCAATTTAGATAGTGGTCAGCTCGCTCGCTATATCGAAGAAACCGATGGAATCAGCAAGCCTTGGCTCTTGGTCCAATTGCGACTGGCCAAACTGAGCGAAGAAAAATCCAGCATGGCTCCCGCAGACTATGCAAATGCCCTCGCAGACATCCATCAGGACTTAATGAACATTGGTCAATGGTGGCTAGGGCGTGAAGATGAGGCTTTTAAGCCATGACTCGATCGAGAAAAGCAGTCCCGATCGAGCCGTCAGCCCCGTTAAAGTCATCCGTCTTAAATTTGTCCGACCCTCAGTATTACTTCAACCGCGAATTAAGTTGGATTGAATTTAATCGCCGGGTTTTACAAGAGGCGATCGATCCGAGGACGCCATTGCTAGAGCGGCTCAAGTTTCTGTCGATTTTCAGCTCGAACCTAGATGAGTTTTTCATGGTGCGCGTTGCATCGCTGAATGATCAATCCGAAGCAGGTGGCCAAAAGCTCAGCGCCGACGGCAAAACGCCCCCGGAACAGCTCTCTACCGTGCTCACAGGCGTGCGCCCCATCATTACACAGCAGCATCGACACTTCGATCAAGTCCTGCGGCCTGAACTCGCCGCCCATGGCATTCATTTGCTGGACTACATTGATTTGAACCAGGAACAGCGGACCTATCTGCACGAGTACTTTGAGTCACAGGTGTTTCCGGTGCTCACGCCGTTGGCTGTGGACCCAAGCCATCCGTTTCCCTATATTTCCAACTTGAGCCTGAGCTTGGTCGTCGTGATTAAAGATCCCGAAAATCAAGAAGAGCATGTCGCACGGCTGAAAGTCCCTGAGATGCTGTCTCGCTTTGTTCCGCTGCCGATCGAGACCTATCCCACCCCGCCTCAAAGTCCTGAAGCAACGCACTCTGACGCCGAAAAATCGGTTCCTGCCGTGTGGGCAGGTGTGCCCTTAGAGCAAGTGATTGCCCATAATTTGGAAAGTCTTTTTCCGGGAATGCAAATCCTGGAATACCATCCCTTCCGCATCACCCGAAATGCGGGGTTGGAATTTGAGGAAGACGAAGCGGATGACTTGATGCTAGCGATCGAACAAGAATTACGGAAACGTCGGGTGGGGCGATCGGTGGTTCGGATCGAAGTCGAGGCGTCGATGCCGGAGTCGGTGCGATCGCTGCTCATGGAAGAAATGGACATCACACCGACAGAACTGTACGAAGTTGAGGGATTGCTCTGTCTGCGCGATCTCATTAGTTTCTTGGCATTGCCACTTCCCCACCTCAAGGACACCCCGTGGAAACCCACCACTCATCCAGCCCTGCGCCGCGCATTAGAATCCGATGTCGATGATCCCCAGAGTGAACGGGAGGACGATTTCTTTGCCGTATTACGTCGTCAGGATGTGCTCCTCCATCATCCGTACCAGTCCTTCACCACCAGCGTCCAGCGATTTATTGAAGAAGCGGCCTACGACGTCGATGTCTTGGCGATCAAAATGACACTGTACCGGACGTCCGGCGATTCACCCATTATCCAAGCGCTGATTACCGCCGCCGAACGGGGCAAACAAGTGGTCGCGCTCGTCGAACTAAAGGCCCGTTTTGATGAAGAAAACAATATTATCTGGGCAAAAAAACTAGAGAGTGCGGGCGTTCATGTGGTTTACGGGTTGTCGGGCCTGAAGACGCACACCAAAATCGTCCTCGTTGTCCGCCGGGAAGGCGCTCAAATGAAGCGCTACGTCCATGTGGGCACGGGGAACTACAATCCCAGGACCGCCCGTTTGTACACGGATATCGGACTCTTGAGTTCACGGGAATCGCTGGGCGCAGACATCACAGAATTATTTAATTACATTACGGGATATTCCAGACAAACCCAATACCGCAAGCTTCTGGTGGCTCCGGTGAATTTGCGCGATCGGATGATTGCCTTAATCCAGCGTGAAGCCGAGCATCAGCGATCAGGCCGTTCCTGTCGCATCGTGGCCAAGATGAATGCGCTGGTGGATCCTCAGATTATCCAAGCGCTCTACGAAGCGTCTATGGCTGGAGTAAAAATTGACCTGATCATTCGGGGCGTGTGCTGCCTGCGACCGGGCGTGAGCGGCGTGAGTGAAAACATTCGGGTGGTTAGTGTGATTGGGCGATTTTTAGAACATTCCCGAATTTTCTACTTTCACAACAATGGCGAAGAAGAAATTTTTATTGGGAGCGCAGATTGGATGACGCGCAACCTCGATCGGCGGGTTGAGGCCGTCGTTCCTGTTGAGGCTCCTGAACTCATTCGCGATCTGCAAGAAATCTTAGGAATCCTGCTTTCAGACGATCGGCAAGGATGGGATTTGCAGTCCGATGGCCACTACCAGCAGCGTTCTTCCCAGTATCCAGGCGACTCCCAGTCCGCGCAAGGCGTCTTAATGCTCCAAGCCCGTCCGTAAAAATCTACATCTAGTGTTGACAAATTCTAGAAAACGCTATATCTAGTTTGTATATCCCTGTTTTAGTTTGCGGTGACTGGCGAACGAGAAGTGAATTGCTTTGCCATCTTCTCGGAACTTGCTAAGAGGAAATACCATATCCTCGGAAAAAGCAACCGTAGAGCAATTGAAATTGGTGTAACTTTTGTGCGGTTTCTAAAAACTAGCCCTGAAGTTGAGTGCAAATTTCTCCAATCAATTCCCGTAAACCCCCTGAAGTAGTGGTGTGACTTGCATTATGGCGACTAAATCCTCTAAGAAAAAAATGAGTGAACCGATGCCCGCCGATTTGGCTCCGGAAGCGGTTGACCTCAATGCAAATGATGTAGAAGTGCTCAGTGACGATGAACTGACGCCCGAAGCCTTAGCGCGATCGGTCCCCAAAAGTGCGGGTGATTATTTGGGATTATCCGATGACTCAGTCGGCATGTTTCTGCGAGAGATGGCTCGCTATCCGCTTTTAACCCAGCCAGAAGAAATTGAATTGGCGCGGGAAATTGCGAAAGGCGGTCCGGTGGGCGAAAAGGCCAAGCGTAAACTCGTCCGGGCAAATCTCCGGCTGGTGGTGTCCATTGCCAAGAAGTATCTCAATCGCGGGGTGCCGTTCTTGGATTTGATCCAGGAGGGGTCGATGGGCTTAATGCGAGCAGCGGAAAAGTTTGACTACGAGCGCGGCTATAAATTTTCGACCTATGCCTATTGGTGGATCCGTCAGGGCATCACGCGGGCGATCGCGTCGCAGTCTCGGACCGTTCGGTTGCCCGTTCACATGGTGGAAAAGCTCAACCAAGTCCGGAAGGTTCGTCAAACGCTTTCTCAGGAGTTTGGGCGTCGTCCTACCAAGTCTGAACTCGCGGCAGCGCTAGATATGGATGAGGACAAGCTGGATCAGGTGTTGGATGTGAGTCAGCGAACGTTGTCACTCCATGCCTGGGTGGGCAAGGATGAGGACACGGAACTCATGCAGCTCATTGAGGATTCAGATAATATCCCGCCCAATGAACAGCTCGATCGCAAGCTTTTGAGCGATCGGCTGAACTCGGTTCTGGATCATCTCAGTGAGCGGGAACGGGAGATTATCCGGTTGCGCTATGGCTTAGAAGACGGCCAGCACTACACCTTGACGGAGATTGGGAAAATATATGACCTATCCCGTGAACGGGTGCGCCAAATCCAAGCCAAGGCAATGCGGAAATTACGTCATCCCCGTCGTCAGGCCTTGTTGAAGGATTGGGTTTAGCTCGTCACCGGGTTTAAAGCATCACTGGATGGAAGGCGTCACAGTCTTGACCTATTCATTCCGATCGGTGGGATTGTTAGTTATTTCAGATGCGAATTCCTTGCTATCTCAGTAAGAAATCCGCATTTTTTAATTTTAATGTAAAGAACTCAGTAATTTTTCGATGTACAGAAGGTGTTTCTAACCGGAACAATGGACGAGTATGTGAAGAATAGAGTATTGGCAGTTAGGTTCTGCGTAAACGTCTATAAGGCGATCGCCCCTTCTGCCTCTGTGCCTAGTCCTCCGGATAGAAGACCAATCCAGGGAGTCCGAACTAGAATTTAGGGTATGTATACTTAGGTCCACTGAGAGTGCCAATGTTGTCTTGCGAACGTTCTGTATTAAGAGTTTTAGTCGCTGATGATCATGAACTGACTCGTTTTTCGCTGAAGATGGCGTTGCGGAGTCATTCAGGCATTGAGCTAGTGGCCATCGCCACCAATGGGTTAGAGGCCGTCGAGTATGCACGGGTCTTTTGCCCTGATGTGGTCATCCTTGACCTTCAAATGCCCGTGATGGATGGGCTGTCGGCAGCGGGGAAAATAAAGTCGATGTGTCCCGGCATCCAAATTCTGGCCTACTCGTCCCTAGAGGATTCTCGGGTAGACCAGTTGCTGCGCGATTCGGTGATCGATAGCGTTTGCCGTAAAGATACTGCGACCTCTGAGATTATTAGCCGAGTCAAGCTGCTTGGGAAACCGTTCTTGGTTGAGTATCCCGTGTTCTAACAGAAATCTCACCGCCTGGAAGAATCAGGAGATGGGATTGGGGGTGTACTAAGCATTAGCTACATTAAATTTTAGCTAGTCCTGAGTGAATCAACCCTTAATTAATCGGTAGGATAGTGAGCTGATAATTCGATCGGCCCTGATTTTTGCTGCCGACATAGACGCGGTAGGTTCCTTTCTTCCAGCGACCTGGCAATTCGGCCTCACCGACCGAGAACTCATCCGCTTGGACGCAGAAGCGTTTGCCTTGGCTATTAAGGATCAGAAGCGTCGTGCTGCTATTGCCCTTGACCCGGAACTTGCGATCGCTGTCTTCAGTGATTTCAACGGTGTGATTCGGCACTTCAGCCACAAACCCGCCACAACTGGCATCGCGACTCGTTCCGCCGGATGTCCCATTTACCGTAACGGCTTGAGTGGTGCTGGTGATGACGATCGGTGCAGCGGCCTGAACAGGTGCTGTGGCCCCGACACTAGCTAGCAGCAAGGCAATGGCTGGAACAAGTGTTTTGGCGATGGATGGGAGTGTCAACCGGGATTTCATGGAACCTACCCCCTCTGGGCAAAGTCTGCTGAGTCAAATATCCGAATAAAGGAAGTTGTCTCCTCTATTGCTTACTCTTACTATCATTTTTCCCTGTTCAGTTTATTAATCTGGGTAGACCTGTTCCTCAAGTGGCACTCCCTAGGACGGATGCAGACTTAGAAATATTTTTTCAACAGCAGATCTAATTTTTTGCGCGTTTCGGCAGGGACTTTATCCTTAGGCGTCAGAATCGCAAACTTCAGGGCAGAGTGCGCCTCAGATTCAAAGGGATCCGCGCTCAATCGGCGAACGGCTTCTAGGATGACGGCTTGGGCATTGGTTGCATTTTTGTGTAGGTTGGCGACGACCATCTCTACCGTCACGCTGTCATGGTCTGAATGCCAGCAGTCGTAGTCCGTGACCAAGGCCAAGGTTGCGTAGGCGATTTCAGCTTCGCGGGCGAGTTTGGCCTCCTGAAGGTTCGTCATGCCAATGATGGTCGCGCCCCAACTGCGGTAGAGGTTGGATTCGGCTTTGGTCGAGAAGGCGGGTCCCTCCATGCAGACGTAGGTGCCGCCTTGATGGATGTCAATGCCGCTGAGGTTTTGACTTTTGGCAGCGTCCCCGAGAATCTGGGCTAGTTTGGGGCAAACCGGATCCCCAAAGGTGATGTGCGCCACAATGCCGTTACCAAAGAACGTCGAAACGCGGTTCCGGGTCCGATCGATAAACTGATCGGGAATCACCATGTCCAAGGGCTTTGCTTCGGCTTTTAGTGATCCGACGGCTGAGGCGGAAAGAATATATTCGACGCCCAGGCTCTTCATGGCGTAGATATTGGCGCGAAACGGCAGTTCAGTCGGAAGAAGGGTGTGATTGCGGTTGTGGCGGGCCAGGAAGGCGACCCGAGTCCCCTCTAAGGTTCCAGTGATGATGGCATCCGACGGCGCTCCAAAGGGCGTATCTACCGTGATTTCTTCGATATCCTTGAGCGCCTCCATCTTGTAGAGACCGCTGCCACCGATAATGCCAATTTTAATAGCCTGCGCCATGGGAGTTGTGTAGGGATGAAAGATCAACTCCATAGGTTACAGGGGAGCGGAGCCTTTAAGCAACCGAACGTGACTTGAATAACCAAACTCCACTGTGGGTCATTCCCGAATCGTCGGGCTGGATTAATAGAAAATGCAGTCCTTGAGCGGCCATTTGTCGTTGCTGAAACGTTTCGCCCGATCGTTGAACGTCTGGATCGTCAAAGGTGGCCAACACGTAGCGCGATCGATCGTCGGTTTGCAAGAGCAGTCCACTGGGCGCACCAGGACTTGCTTGATACGTCAGCGCCTGGGGTAACACGGACTGAATCCACCGCGCGATCGTCAGCGCTTTGCGTCCTCCCGTAATAATGACTCCAGGGATAAAAAGGTCCGATGCCAGTCCTAGGTTAAAGGGATTGGACTCTGGGGGCAGCGATTGAATTGGCGTCAAACGGCCACTCAAGCTATCCCACAGTTCTCCCGCCGGAAGACTGGCAAACTGCCATCGATCGCCCCAAAGATCCTCAGGCATCGGCACAGGCGACTTAAACTCGGGTAACTTAAGCTCGGGCGGTCTAGAGTCGGGAAGAGCGAAGTCAGATGAATGCAACATAGTGTAAATGCGACAGAACAGGAGTGAAAAACTAAAAAAGAACTAGAACCGGACGACCACCTGAGAAAGCTGATGCGGTTCGGTCAGGACAAAATCAGGTCTGTGCTGCGCCAAGACTTTGACGGAGTTAAATCCCCAGGACACCGCTGCCGATCGGACGTTACTGCGTTTGGCGGCATCTACATCGCGGGTTTCATCGCCCACGTATAGGACGGTTTCGGGGTGAAGATGGTATTGTTTTATTAACTTTTTAAGGGCTTTATCTTTGCCCATGACTCGGGGACAAGACACCACAAAGTCAAAAAGATGACTCATGTTTTGGGCCGCCAAAAATCCTCGGATATTTTCTTCAGAGTTAGAGGACACAATACCGAGGCGGCACCCTTGAGCTTTCAGGGTGTGCAGGGCTTCATTCATGCCATCGAAGGGTTTCAAGCTCGGGATTTCCCGGTTTAGTTCTCGCTTAAAGCGCCGAATCATCAAGGGCAACCGGAAAAACGGCAGCTTGATTTCTTTCAAAATCTCCTTAGAGCTTAAATCCTGCCATCGATCGATCGTGGCATGGGTCACGAGGGGAAGCCCAAAATCTTTTGCGAGGGAATTGACGACCCGTAGTGCGACCTCTAAACTGTCGGCGATCGTTCCATCAAAGTCGAAAATGACTGTTCTATCCACCGTCCTCAGCGTCTTAGGTTCGGTGGCGACTTCATGTAATCCTTGTGCATTGACCATGGTATCGACCCTTAGATTTCCCACTGGATCTCCCGCTAGAGTCTCGATCGCTACTGTGTCTTGATGCTGCATATCGCTTTCCCGTACCAAAACCTGGACCGAAACATTTTCATAGAACCCGAGTTTAATCAACTTCACCTAGCAACGTCGAGAGGTTCTAGGTTCGCATTCACAACAACTTAATCATTTACGTAAACCCACTTAAAGGATTGAACGACCTATTCGTCCAGTCCTAGCTCCCGCTTGAGCAGACCAATGGATTTACCAATGATGAAGCTCTCGCAGGAAATCACCTTGGGCGCACGGATCAAATCGTCTTGGGCATCCAGAATAGCCTCTTTGACTTTGGCATGGCTCGGCTCATCACAAATAATGGTCTGGGCATTGCGGATAATCGCATCAAGCTTATAGCGATCGGTCATAGCAGCCCCCATGACCAGTATATCTTCTCCCCGAAGACTGTGGATAATCACCGAGGCCACGCCAATGGTTTCAGCGCTCAAACTGACAATGCCGAGATGATGACCTTTAGGAAGATCTTTAACAATTTTGAGTTCTTTTTCAAAATCGTAGATGTCAATGGGAATCACCCGCGCTGACTTGGGCGTCGCGATCGCTTCGGCTTGGGCGATAAAGTAACGGCTGGTGACGACGGTGCTCGATCGGGTCTGCTCTAGGACTTGCCCGAGTTCTTCGATCGGCACAAGCTGAATTGGGATATTCAGGGTTTTCTGCAATTCCTGAAGCATCATTTCGCCCGCCGCAAGGTCATGGCGCGGGGCCGTAATCAACACCTGAGCACTACATCGCAAGCGCCAATCAATTTCGGCAAGAAACAATTCCCGCGTTAATCCAAGAGAGCAACCTTGTTTGAGCAATTCATCGACGGTCTGCTGGATGTGGCGATGAGCTTGGGGATGCTGCTGAAGCAAGGGGGACTGCTGGAGGGCGCTTCCTTCAGTAACGTGATCGCGCACGTAGATCCCCGACCCGGCTTGCGCATCAACGACGCCCGCGTCTTCGAGTTGGCGGTAGACTTTACTAATCGTATTGCGGTGAAGTCCGGTGATCATGGCAAGCTGTCGGGTACTCGGTAATCGATGCCCCGGTGGAAACTGCCGCGAGGCGATCGCAAACAAAATTTGGTTGTAAAGCTGATTAGAAGCGGGAATATCGCTATCAGCTTGGATATGAAACTGGAACATGACACGCCAACCTTTGAGCTGGAAGCTGAAACAGAAGCCGAGATAAACTTCGAGATGATCTGAATATTGATGTAGCCATAGACTGTTCCTTCCATGGTACGTTGCGATCGCCCTCGTTTGGGGGTTTTGGCATCAGAAAGTTAAGGAAAAATGATCATGTTGATTCGATCGCACCTCCAAATTCCTCATCCGACTCAGCCCATTAACAGCTATTGGGTCACGCCTAAGAATCCTGTTGCGGTCATTATCGTGATTCACGAAGTCTTTGGAATAAATGACTGGCTCAAATCGGTGTGCGACAAGCTTGCTTATGAAGGCTATGCGGCGATCGCACCCAATATGGTCCAACGAACGGCACCGGAACTTAGTCTCGATTACAGCGATGAATCCCTAGCGTTGGGACGGTGGCATAAAGATCAGATGACGATGGCGGGGATTGAGGCGGACTATCGATCGGTCATTAGCTATTTACGATCGTTAGGATTTAAAAAAATCGGTAATCTCGGATTTTGCTTTGGCGGACACATTGCGTTTCTCGGGGCAATGCAGCCTGCAATTTTGGCGACGGACGTGTTTTATGGCAGCGGGATTGGGCTATTGATGCCCGGATGGGACGAAGTGACGATGGAGCGATCATCTGAGATTCAAGGCCGCATTAATTTGCACTATGGCACCCAGGATCCACTGATTTCCAACGAGCAAGCGGATCAAGTCGAAGTGGCCTTAAAACAGTCGGGCGTCAGGCATCAAGTGTACCGATATACGGCAGGACATGGGTTTTTCTGTGAGGCACGATCGAGTTTTGACTCTAGCGCGGCGAGTTTAGCTTGGGAGCGAATGAAAGAGGGGTTTGCGATCGGCCTTGGGCGCGATTAAGACGGTTTCTGTACAAGCTTGGAATGACTTATCTGAATGATCTATGCGGCGATCGGATCCCAGCGCTTCAAATCTTCTTCGTTGGGTCTGGGGCACGGCGAGCCATGCCCCTACAGATCTATCTTTCAGGAAAATGTAGGGACATGGCTATGACGTGTCCTAAACCCGACTGAGAAAACTTGGGTCTTTTCACAGATAGCTTGCGGCCATTTTCCGGGTACGATGGCGCGATCGGCCCTCTCCGAGGGGGAGAAGCGCTCGGTTATCAATAGGGGTCGTGGTTCCAAAAGACTCGAAGTAATTACGGGCCGCCTCTGGAAAATGTGCAAAGTCAAACAGCGCATCCCCGTCTGCCACCGCCGTCCAAAAATAGCGCAGGCTTGGAACTAACGCTTCAGCTTCGGCTTGAGGAAGCGACAACGGCTCCTGCATCAGAAGTTGCAGCATGTACGCCTGACCTCGATCGCCCATCAGTTCACGGGTTTGCTCGGCGAGATTATCCCAGCCCGGAACCGATTCAACCCGGTGAGATTCCATTTGGAGCCATTGACGACCATGACGATCGCCTTGGTACTGGAAGATGCGGTAGGGATGAGGGTAGCTAATTAGTGACCCAGTGGTGATGTCGTAGATGCCGTCTTGGTAAGCCACATCTTGAATATGCAAGTGCCCCGTGAAGACCAGATTGACCTTGTGTGCCCGTAGGATGCGTAGTAATTCAGGCGCATTTTCCAGCATGTAGCGTTGGCCAAGTATCTGGGTGGACTGGTTGGGGATGTGGTCCAAGACATTGTGATGAATCATGACCATGATGACCTCTTCTTGAGCCTTGGCCAGGGTTTCACGGAGCCACTCCATCTGCTCATCGTCCATGCGACCGATTTGCTTGCCGCCTTCATCAAAGGTGTTGGAGTTTAGACCGATGAGCCGGACGCCGGGGAGAATCGGCTGACTATAGTAAGGACGACTGGGATCCTCATAGCCAAACATGCGATAAAAGTGCGGAAACTCGTGAGGGGCGATCGATTGGTCGTTTTTTTCCAGGACTGGAATGTCGTGGTTTCCAGGAATCACATAGACCGGATACGGAAGCTGAGCAAACCTGTCGGCAATCCAGGCATGATTCGCAGGTTCTCCGTGCTGAGTTAAGTCGCCTGGAACCAGCAAAAAGTCGAGGTTTTCGGATTGGAGTCGATTAAGCGTGACTTCTAATGCTGGAATGCCAACTTCCACTAAGTGGGTCTGATTCGGATGCTTCCATACGGTTTCTGGAAGCGCAACATGAAGATCACTAACAACGGCGAAACGGAAGTTCAGGGTCATAGGACGGAGTGTGCAAAGAGGTGAGGAAGCAAAGGCGTAGCGTGTATTCTGAGGAGTGCTGACTAAGGAGTACTAAGAAATTGGTGATGCCCTCAAACCGAACCGTTTACCTAAACGTTTCATATCACTAAGGTAAGTGGCAGAGGACATCAGTGACAACGCCCAGAAGTGGTAAGTTAGACTCCGTATTTACCGACCTCAGAGGTATCCGGCCTATCTCTAAGGTCGTACGTGCAATCCATTCCCGATCGGGTATCGTCCATTGTTCTACTCTGTTCTTATTTGGAAAACCCCAGTATTTTTATGGCAATTTTGCGCGTTCGTGAGCATGTTAACCCCCTGTCCTCTAAGTATCAAACTCCACCCGCTATTCCCGATTGGGATACTCTTTACGCCCATCCGGAGTTGCCGTTGCATCTTGATATTGGGTGCGCGCGTGGACGGTTTGTTCTTCAGCTTGCGCAGATTGAACCG
>JAYUJY010000130.1:0-5105 GCA_043764895.1 Synechococcales cyanobacterium
GCCAACTTATGAAACACTTAATATTTCATAAGTTTTGGGCTATCGACTAGAAATATCCCGATCGGCCTGATCCACTCTTCAAACCGTCGTCCCAAAACGTTTCGAGATCCAACTTGCTATGCCGCTGACCAATGCACCCATCATCAGAAGTCCGAGTGCAGGCTGAACCACAGGCATCCAAAGCTGATACCACCAATCAAACAAAACTGGGAAATTGTTTGCACGGGCGATCAGTGAAACAACAAAACAGAAAAAGCAGAACAACACAAAAAATAAATCGATCATTAAAAATAGATTAACCCAATTCAAAATCTTCTCTTTCATGATCAATGTCCTAAATACAACATTATAAAACAAGTCGTTCTTAACTAATTGCCCGATCGAGATTTCACCCCCAATCCATTGTTAGCATCATCTAACTTAACGAAGCAGTTGGGCAACCCGGTTGACGATCGGGTCAGCAAAAATGGGTCAGAACCCGACAAATCACTAGCCACCACGGGCGGCACAGACCCAAACACCGAGGCATTGCAGGTATAGCTGCCGAGGCTACGGCCTTGACGATTAAAAACGCGCAAGTTGTAACCCGACGGATATTTTACATCTGCGCGGTCACTGGAAATGCCAAACTGCTGTAACAATTCATAGCGATCGAAATAATCCAACACACTCCACAACTGCCCATTCACGACGAGATCAATGCGCCCCCGATCGCTGTTGCTGCTTGGACAGACTAGCCAGCCCTCGAATGTCTTCTTCCCAAACTTGGATTTGTAAGCAAAAATATCGCGTCCTAACCACAAACTCGGATCATGAAAGGCGGGGTCGTTAGAATTTTCAGGCAATCGATCGCGAACGCCTTCAATGGTTGAATTTTTCTCACAAAACCCTGATTCAAATTGCCCAATATCAAACGCACTCGGATCCCGATCGAGGGCCGCTGCTGGGAGTTGTGGTATCCCAGTCACCAATAATCCGGCTAGGATAACGGCCAATTTCCAATGCCAATCGTTTATGCCGAGTCTCATGCCGATCGTCTCCTTGGGGCTGTGAATAGAACGTCTGTGCAATCTAGTTACCAGAATCTGACATTTGCTGTTAGGTTCCAGAACGACTCAAATCTATAACTTTAGGTTTCCCACAGTCGGCGTCGGGCTTTCCCCGCTAGGCTATTGTGTGTATCTCGCAGCAAGGTGGGGATGTCCAGATTTTCAGGGCACCGTGGAAGGCAGTCCCCGCAGTCGGTGCAGCGATCGCCTTTTTTACCAGGAAACCAATGCCCCGCCTTCTCAAACATGCCATAGCGGTATTCTCCAAATGCTTTCATATCGTAAGCTATGGATAAGTTTCGTAATCGCAATACTTCAGGAATATTAATCTCTTCCGGACAAGGCAGGCATTCATAACACTGACTGCATTGATCGAGTCCTAGCGTTTCAGTTTGTGCAAGTTCCAAGCGATCGAAGACCTGCGATTCAGCCTGAACAGGCGCAATGCTACGCAGGGGTTGTTCCCATTCTTGAGGATTGGCGGGACCGACGCTGAGGGTGTGGATACGGGGATCGCCCAGTAGAAATCGGTAGTTGGCGGCGAGCGGGGTGAGGGGCGCACAGAGGGATTCGAGCTTAGGCGGTGGGGTGTAGAGCATTCCGCCTTTGTCACCGGGAGAGATGATAAAAATCCCCATATCGCGATCGGTGGCTTGGGTAATTGCAGGTTCGTTTCGGCGAAAAAAGAGACCGTAATGCAGATTAATAAAGTCAAAATAATCCGTCGCGATCGCCGCCTGAATCAGATCCAGCGACCCATGGGTTGAAAATCCGACATGATTAATTTTTCCAGCCGCAACCCAGTCGCGAACCACTGCCATGCAGCCTGTGGGATTCTGGAGCCAGGTAAGATGTTCGGATGTGTTCAGGCCATGCAATGCAAGGCAATCAATGCGATCGACTTGGAGTTTTTCAAAGCACGCTATCAGGGTTGTTTCAAAGCTAGCAGCGTCGGGAGTTGGGCAAATCTTAGTCGTAAGACAGTAGGCATCGCGGGGCCGCTTTAACGCGTGAAGAGCGTGCCCCAGAAACCGTTCGCTATGACCATAGCCGCTGGCCGTTTCAAGATGATTGACGCCGGACGTGAGGGCCACATCGATCGTTTCAGTCATGACGTCTTGGGAGTCTAGAGCGCGCATGGTGCCGCAGGATAGCACTGAAATCTTGAATTCCGATCGACCAAATCGACGATATTCCATGATTAGACATCCATTTTGGGGCTAATTCAACTTAGAGCTGCTGGGCGTAAATAAGACCTGTATTAATAATCCGTTAGGTTTGGGGCACGGCATGGCCATGCCCCTACAGCCTCTTGAAAGATAGATTTGTAGGGGCATGGCTCGCCGTGCCCCAAACCCAACGAAGAAGAGTTGAATCACTGGATCATTTAAGCCGCAGACGACTCGTTAATTCAATCTATTGTAGAGGAACTAATCCGTCCAACACATCCGGCGGAACAAACGTAAATCGGACCTGATAGGTGAACGAGTCCGGCGGCCCACTGACCTCCGCCATCACCTTCGCGTAAAAATCCGCCGTCCGATCGGGCGAGTTTAGATTGAGCTTGAGATTGCTAAACACCGCGATCGCCACCGGAGACTGAAGCAGCGCACCCTGAGAAGACACCTGACCCAATACCCCGTTTGTTCGCTTGGCTTGGATTTGTTTGCCCTCAATCACCGCAAACTGCACCGCAATCGGACTCGCCGCCGACTCTTTGATCGCCACCTTCTTCGGCAATGTCAAATAAAATCCGCCGTCAATGGCCTGCACGTCAATAGCCTGCACGTCATAGAGCGTCACCGCTTGCTGAAAACCCTTCGTTTCGATTTGCATTAGCCCATTCGTCTGCACCCGCGATCGCACGAATTGATGGGTCGCCTCCGAAATCAACACCTGTCCGCCCACCGTATAGGATTCAATCCGGGACGTCAGATTCATATGGCTTCCGACAATGCCGTACTTCGCCCGTTTGAGCGATCCAATATTGCCCACCACCACCTCCCCCGTATGAATCCCCACCCCCATCTCAATATGCGTCAGGCCCAACAGTGGCGCGTGCTGGTTGACCGCATTCATCGCCTGCTGCATCGCAATGGCACAGGCTACCGCCCGATCGGGGTCGTCCTCGCGCTTCGTCGGTGCCCCAAACAACACCAAAATTCCATCGCCCATAAACTCATCAATCGTGCCCTGATAGCGGTTAATCACGTCGGTCATAATCTCCAAATATTGATTCAAAAACTTCAAAACCTGCTCCGGGGGCTGACGCTCAGACGCCGACGAAAAACCCCGCAAATCAGCCATCAGCATCGTCACCGTCCGCCGATCGCCGCCCATTTTCAACCCCTCGGGCGTATCGAGCAGTTGGTATACGACTTCATTGGTGAGGTAGCGCCCAAAGGTTTTGCGCAACTCCGCCGCACTCCAGGCTTGATAGGCCGTAATCCCCAGCACCGCCCCCATCATGCCCAACATCGGCGGCACCACCGGAAGCCACCAGCCCAGCGCAATAGCCCCCTGCACCACGAGTCCAAACCCAATAAGCCCCAGCATAAGCCCGCCTTCCCGCCCTCGCAACCACTGTCTAAAGGGCAGCACCTTGCGCGGTTGACCGTACAGCAGCGCCCCAAAAACCGTCCACCCCAAAAACCACAGCATCTCCAGACTATCCGGCAGCACCTGAATCCCCGATCGCCCGTCGAGCACCGTACTCAAGAGCTGACTGACCATATGGGCATGGATTTCCACCCCCGGAACTAGACGCGGCCCCCCAGAAAAATCCTGACTTTGAGGGACGAGAAACAGATCGTTCAAACTCGTGGCGGCGCTGCCGATGAGCACCACCCGGCCCCGAATCTTGTGGTCAGGAACCTTATTGGCCAACAAATCCCGCAGCGACACCCGATCGAAACTGCCTTCTAAATTGCGGTAGTTGATCAAAATCTGGTACCCATCGGCATCGGCATGGTTATAGCCGCCATCTTGGGATTCAAAGGGCACAAACGAATGACGATTCAGCCGCAAAAATTCAGATCCCACTTCAGGGGCAATGTGTTTTGTTTCTAGATAATTAAGCACCAAGTTCAGAGCGAAACTGGGCCTCCGATCGGATTCTGCATCCTTTCCCTCGTCAAAATAAATCAATCCCCGACGAATCCGATTATCGAGATCGGGCACAAAGTTATTGACTCCGATTTGGGTGCTCGGATCGAGAATGGGTGGCGGCTTCACCGGGATCAAAACTGCTGGGTTGGCCGATCGCCGCTCAATGCCCACCAGCGTCGGCGTCGATCGAAACACTTGATAAAGCTGCGAGGTTCCCTTCCCTTTAGTCTCAGCGCTACAAAACCGATTCAGGGAGGCAATGGGCAAATCTCGGTAAAGATCGAGTCCGATGGTGACGGGATTATGTTTCTTGATGATGTTTAATGCCTTCGCAAGCACGCAATCCGGCAGCGGCCATTGCTCAACGGCTTGGAGATCTTGTTCATCAATGGCCACAATTAAAATCCGATCGTCTTTTCCTTGAGAAGGCCGCAATCGAACCTGCGCATCGTAAGTGGCTAGCTCCATGGACTGAAGAAACCCCGCCGTCCGCACCCCATAAATCAATCCTGTCACCAAGGGCACCGTCACCCACACCACCCGCGATCGCCAGAGTCGTTGGAAGCGGGGGTGATTCGATCGGGCGAGCCAAGCGGTCTGAAGTTTATTCATTGAAAAACACTAAGAGCCAGCGTGGCTGTTTATCTGGACGTCTATCCAAAGGTGTCTATCTAAGAGTGTTAATGGCCTATTATCATCAGTCATTCCTGATGATAAACCCAAGCATCTGAAGAAATAGATAGCCTGGAAAAGCTGAGGGGGTGACAATAGAGGCTACAATGCAGACATAGCAAGCTCCATGACCCTGATACCCTTACGATAATAGGGTCGTTTATTAGGATTTAGTTACATTAGTGAGACGATGCAGTTCTGAAAATCACCATAAAAATTGACCCAAGAATGGCTGTAAAGGCCAATATAAAAGCTACTATGCCGACGTTCCGATGG
>JAYUJY010000131.1:0-1417 GCA_043764895.1 Synechococcales cyanobacterium
GGTTTGGGGCACGGCATGGCCATGCCCCTTGTATCTTAAGGGAGTGGCAGACCGATTACCCCAGGGTGATAAAACACCGTACTGTAGCTTGGGTCGCCACACCTCGCTGAATCGCTGAAAACTCGAAAAATCGCCTGGTTATTTAAAACCGTATCCTGCAAGAAAGAGTACAGCATTCAACCCCACCTCGTCCAAGGAGATTCTATGTCTAACGCCCAATGGGTTGGGATCGATGTTAGTAAAGCAACGCTAGATGTTGCTCTACGGCCCAGTCAACAGAAAATACAGGTGCCCAATACCGCTGAAGGGATTGCCAGACTGTGGGACCAGTTGTCGCGGTTCACCATTGAGCAAGTGATTATTGAAGCGACCGGTGGCTATGAGCAAGCCGTTGCCTTTGATTTGCACGATCGCGGTCTAAAAGTCTCGGTAATCAATCCCCGTCAAGGTCGAGATTTTGCTAAAGCGACAGGCAGACTCGCAAAAACTGATGCGATTGATGCTCAAATGCTAGCCCATTTTGGTGAAGCGTTGAAGCCAGAGGCGACGGTTTTTGCGAGTCAAACCGAGCAAGAACTGCAAGCGTTGATCAGCCGTCGTCGTCAATTAGTGGAGATGCTTTCGGCTGAAAAGAACCGCGTTAGCATTGCAAAACGACGGGTTTTGCCCGATGTAGAAGCCCATATTGATTGGCTCCAAGATCGGATCAAGCAGCTTGACCGCGAGATTCAAACCTTGAGTCAAAGCGAGGTTCAATGGCGATCGCGGCTAGCTTTATTGCAGAGCGTACCGGGCATTGGTCCAGTAATCAGCACGACGTTGCTAGCGTCTTTACCTGAATTGGGCACCGTTTCCGATAAACGCATTAGTGCGCTTGTCGGGGTGGCTCCTTTGAACCGAGATAGTGGAAACGCTCGGGGAAAGCGGTGGATTTGGGGTGGGCGGGCCTCCGTCAGAGCGGTCTTATATATGGGGGCGCTCGTGGCGGTTCGACATAATCCTATTCTCAAAGCGTTTTACGATCGCTTACTCGCTCAGGGGAAAGCCAAGAAAGTAGCGCTTACGGCTTGTATGCACAAACTGCTACGGATTTTGAATGCGATCGTCCGGGACCAGAAACCTTGGAACGTTACCTCAGTTGAGAGTCCTGCATTGATTGTGGCTTAATCAAAACAACGCTAGAGATCTCGATCGCCACCCCTAAACAATGATCCTCGTGATTCAGGCTAGTACTTTTGTACTCAGTCTCATATTGTGGTGCTTTGCGATTTCACTGTAGCGATTATTTTAAATCTCCTAAAAGTCTTGACATTCAAGATAATCGCTACGGTCTTTGGAACCGGATTCGTAGGGGCATGGCTCGCCGTGCCCCAAACCCAACGAATCTGCCAAACCCAACTAATGTGCAGGATTCAAA
>JAYUJY010000132.1:0-24763 GCA_043764895.1 Synechococcales cyanobacterium
GTTAGTGTGAAGGATGGCATTGGTTTTGAAACATACCCTATCGGTATTGGTCGAAGATGAAGCGGGCGTGTTGAGTCGTATTTCGGGCTTATTTGCACGGCGGGGCTTCAATATTGAGAGCTTGGCGGTCGGTCCGGCGGAGCAGGTGGGTATTTCACGCATAACCATGGTGGTGCCCGGAGATAGCCAAGAGATTGAGCAGTTGACGAAGCAGCTCTATAAGCTGATCAATGTTCTCACCGTCCAAGATATTACCGAAGTTCCCTCCGTCGAGCGGGAACTCATGCTGCTCAAGGTTAATGCCAATAGCGAAACCCGATCGGAGGTGTTGGAACTCGCTAATATTTTCAGGGCAAAGGTCGTGGATGTTGCGGAAGATGCGCTTATTTTTGAAGTGGCGGGCGATCCAGGCAAGATGGTGGCGATCGTCCAAGTTCTCAATAAGTTTGGCATCCGAGAAATTGCGCGAACTGGAAAGATTGCCTTGACGCGTGAATCCGGAGTGAATACAGAATTTCTAAAATCGTTAGAGGCGAAAGTCTTTTAACTGAAAGAAGAATTAGAGGTGAATGGCTGAACAAAATCTGAACAAAAGACGAGCTGAAGCATTGACTTTCAGCTCGTCTTTTTCAGGTTACTTCACAACTTTATTGGGAACAAATTCTTTCCCAGCACGAAATTCACCGAAGAACCGTCGGCCATCGGTGTACTGCATGGTCCCACGACCATCGGGAATGCCGCCTCTCCATTCCCCGGTATAGGTTCTCATTGAGGAATTGCCGCGATAGTTGCAGGTGCCCTGTCCAGATAGTTTGCTGCTGAAGAACTGGCCTTCGCAGACGAATGACGGCGTATCGTAGGTTCCGGTCCCTTTGATTTGGCCGAGGAAGAACTGACCGTTATAAGTGCCGTCGCTATTGGCAAAGTAGTATTGGCCCAAGCCATGGGGATGGCCGTCCATGACTTGTCCTTTATAGTAATCGCCATTGGCGAGGGTAAAGGTACCGCGCACCTCAGGGATTCCTTCGCGCACTTGTCCTTGGTAGCGATCGTTATTGGCAAATAAGAACATGCCTGTTCCATGGGGCAAGCCGTTCCGCATTTGTCCTTCATAGCGATTATCGCTTTCAAAAACTAAAACGCCATAGCCATTGGGGAGCCATCCTTTACCGCTGCGAGTCACTTGCCCGTCGTAGGAGCGGTAGGCTTGAGGTCCCGGACGTTTCCCGGCATTGTCGAAGGTGCAGATGTAGGTGCCATTTCCCCGAGAGGTGCAGCTATTGGCCATAATGGGCAGGACTTGGGCCTGAACGGTTTGAGCCTGTAAACTTAGCCCGATCGTGGCTCCCGATAGACTCAGTAGAGCAAGGCGCAAGGACAGACTCGACACAATAGTCGATATATTGGAGGGGTGAGGCTGGATTCTATTCAAGTGAATTCGGTGAGACATAGGATGAATTAGGGTATGCAATGTCCTTCAATTTAACTAATAAACTCTGTTTGGATACACAAATTTTAAGGAATCCCTTAAATCCCTCAAATCATTAATCAATTCAGTGTTAAAAAGGCGCGGATGGCGATACATTCAAGGAGGGGTTGTAAACAGACGCTTCCTCTAGACACCCCCTCTTTTTAAACCCTTACCCAAGAGTGCATTATGCGGGCTGTCTTAATGGCGGGCGGATCAGGAACACGGCTTCGTCCCCTCACCTGCGATCTCCCAAAACCTATGGTGCCACTGCTGAACCGACCGATCGCAGAGCACATCATTTATCTGCTCAAACGCCATGGCATTGATGAAGTGATTGCGACGCTTCACTATTTGCCCGATATTCTTCGGGATTATTTTCAAGATGGGTCTAACTTTGGCGTGCGGATGAGCTATGCCGTCGAGGAAGAAACTCCGCTGGGGACCGCAGGCTGCGTTAAGAATGTTGAAGAGTTGCTCAGTGAGACATTTCTAGTCATCAGCGGCGATAGTGTGACGGATTTTGACCTGACGAAGGCGATTGCGTTTCATCACGATCGCGGTGCGAAGGTGACTATTGTGCTAAAGAGAGTGGACAATCCCTTAGATTTTGGGGTGGTGATTACGGATGAGACGGGACGGGTTCAGCGATTTTTAGAGAAGCCCTCGACCAGTGAAGTCTTTTCCGATACGGTCAACACGGGGATTTATATCCTAGAGCCAGAGGTTTTGAAAAATATCCCGAAAGGCCAGGAGGCGGATTTTTCTAAAGACCTCTTTCCCATGCTGCTGGATCAAGGTACGCCGCTCTATGGCTACATTGCTGATGGCTACTGGTGCGATGTCGGGAGTCTGGATGCCTATCGAAGTGCTCAATATGCTGCGTTGTCTGGGCAAGTGGCGCTGCATCATCCCTACCGGGAACGATCGCCCGGTGTGTGGGTGGGAGATGAGACGTTTATTGATCCCACGGCCATTGTGGAGTCGCCTGTGATGAT
This sequence comes from Synechococcales cyanobacterium, assembly GCA_043764895.1. Classification (GTDB taxonomy): domain Bacteria; phylum Cyanobacteriota; class Cyanobacteriia; order Leptolyngbyales; family Leptolyngbyaceae; genus JAAFJU01. Next base: position 2,467 of record JAYUJY010000132.1, read on the forward strand.
TGGCGATCGCTGTCGGATTGGGGCGAGGACGCGTCTTGAGTCGGGGACGATTATTGGTGATAACGTCACGGTGGGTCTGAACGCGGATCTGAAGCATCCTATTGTCTGGAATGGGACGGTGGTGGGTGATGAGGTTCGGCTGATTGCGTGCGTGTTGGGGCGGGGCGTACGGGTGGAACGGCTGGCTCAGGTGCTGGAGGGGGCGGTCATTGGTCCCCTTTGTACGATCGGGGAGGAGGCAAATGTTCGACCTAATATCCGGGTCTGGCCGAGCAAGATTATCGATCCCGGTGCCACGCTGAATCAAAACTTGATTTGGGGTGCGGTGGCTCGGCGGAATCTCTTCGGTCAGCGGGGCGTGACGGGAATTGCGAATGTGGATGTGATTCCGGAGTTTGCCGTGAAGCTCGGGGCGGCCTATGGCTCTACGTTGCGACCGGGATCTCAGGTGACGGTTTCGCGCGATCAGCGGAGTGTGTCTTGGATGGTGTCTCGATCGTTGATTTCAGGGCTGATGTCTGTGGGGATCAATGTGCAAAACCTGGAGGCGACGGCGATTCCCATTGCTCGATCGGTGGTGCCGATTTTGGGTGTGGTGGGCGGGTTGCATGTGCGGGTGGATCCTGAAAAGTCAGACCATATTTTGATCGAATTTTACGATCGTCGTGGGATTAATCTGTCCAAGGCGTCGGAGCGGAAGATTGAAGGAGCCTTTTTCAAGGAGGATTTTCGGCGGGCAACGATGTCGGATATTGGCACGATCGTGGATGTGAATCAGGCGTTTGACCTGTACAGCCGGGGCTTTGAGCAAAATTTAAATGTGATGGCCCTAAAAGAAAGCTGTAGTCGGGTGGTGATTGACTATGCCTATGCCGTGTCGGGGGCGATTTTGCCGCAGCTTTTGGCGAAATTTGGGTGTGATGCGGTGGTTCTGAATGCGAGTTTGACGCAGAATGCACCGACGTCGGACGATCGCGATACGTTGCTGCTCCAGCTAGGGCAGGTGGTCCGGGTGCTGCGGGCGAACTTTGGGGTGCAGGTGTCGGCCAATGGGGAGCAGTTGATTATTGTTGATGATAGCGGGTCGATTATTCGGGGGGAAACGTTGACGGCGCTGATGGTGGATTTGATGCTGTCGGTGCATCCGCGCAGTACGGTCGTGGTTCCGGTAAATGCGTCTAGCGCCATCGAAGACATTGCCCGTCGGTATGATGCGAAGGTGATCCGCACGAAGGCCAATCCGACGGCCTTGATGGAGGCGTGCGATCGCAATGCCAACGTGTCGATCGGTGGAAGTGGCAGTATGGGGTTTATTTTCCCGAATTTACATCCGGGGTTTGATGCGATGTTTTGCATTGCGAAGCTGATTGAGCTACTGGCTCAGCAAAAACGAACGCTGGCGCAAATCCGCGATGACTGTCCGCATATTCACCATGTCACTATTAGTTTGCGGTGTCCTTGGCAGATTAAGGGTGCGATCATGCGACATTTTGTTGAGAGTCATACTCAAGATGAAGTAGAACTCATTGATGGGATTAAGATTTTTAACCGTCAGCATGATAGCTGGGTACTGATTTTGCCGGATGCAAGTACACCGACGATTCATATTTGTGGCAATAGTCGCGATCGGTATTGGGTGGATGAGACCTTGCGGGAGTATCGTCGTCGGGTCAAAATATTTGTTGAAGAAGCGCAAGGAATTCAAGAGTTTAGTATTCAGGAAGAGGAGTAAACAAGGCGAAGGGAGTTGAGTGACGATGAGTGATTACTCGTCATCCATTTGACCGACAACGATCGTGCAGAAAGCAAAGCCTAAAATGAGGGGCAGCGGCTGGTTAATGGCAAAACCTAGTGTCGTTCCACTAATCAAGCTGAGAAGGGCGATGGAAAACCACTGCTTCTCATTTAGGCTGAGACCCCTTTCGGCTTTAATTGATTTTAAGGCGCGGTCTGGAAGGGGACAGGGGATTACGGCTTGGGGTGGAAAGGCCCAATAGGACGTGTTTTCACGAAAGTAATCGGTCCATCCGTGGTCTCGGCACCAATCAGCAATCCAATGTTCGCAGTAGGGGTTGGTTCGGGAATGCATAGTGGCCAATTATTTGGTTAAAACTTGAATATCTTATCCTCAGGCTAACAAATTCACGATCGTCAGAGTGAGTGATTACATCAAAGTTTACTCAAAAAAAGTTGACAAAAAATCGTCCTATAGAGTCTAGACGGGAGATAGTTCTAGTCGATAGCGATAGAGTGCGACTGGGGTGTTTCTGGCGGTGAAATAATCGGGATCTTTGGGTGAGAGATAAATGGCGGTGTACTGGTCCGCAACAATGGGAGAGGAATCAGTAGAATAGTTGCTAATTTGATGTTGATATTTTGTGGTGGTTTCGACTTGATTGAGATAAGGCGTTTCGGATCCCCGAAAGATTTGTTGAAAGAGTTCGGTGGTTAAAAATTCATCGGGGTTAGGGCGATCGCTATTGTGACCTGTAGTAATTGAAAGCAACTGCAATCCACTCTTAAGGGTTGTGAGTTGTTCTTGAGGAGATTTTGGGTTGATTTTGACGGTGGTGATTGCACCTTCTCCGAGGTAGGCATTGCCAATGCTGAGTCCATTAAAAATGCGATCGACGACGACTTTTTCTTGGGGTGTTTGAGTTAGGTTTAGGGTTAGGAAACCAAAGGTTACGATCGGTTTTAGGGTCGAGGGTCCAAATTTTACGTCGAAGGTGACGGGTTGATTGAGATATTGGCGATTGCCTTCAAATCCGGGAGTGGTGAGATTTTTTATGGGTGCGATCATTTCGATCAACGTGCTTTTGCAATGCCAGGTTCCTGCGATCCAATTCGGGTAATTGATTTCTTCAAATCTGGATTGGGTGTCGGGTTGGGTGTGCCAGTTAGGGTAGTTTGAAATGCGATCGGTGAGGGTTTCAGCCCAGGCAGGTGGGGTGAAAAAAATGAAAAAAGCGACCAGTCCGCAAAATAAAAAACGCATGATGTTAGATGTAGTGGGCCATGGCATTAGCCCGGTTCGCTATAGCTCCGGGCCACAAACGATCGAACTAGTACTACACGGCGTAAATAAGCCCAATATGGCAAATAATCAAAATGATGGCCGCTGTTAGATCGCTTCTTCGTTGTGTTTAGGGTTCGGCAAGCCAAACCCCTACAGATCCGGGTTCCAGAGAATGTAGGGGCATGGCTCGCTGTGCCCCAAACCCAACGAGGAAGAGTTGAATAGCTGGGTTATTTAAGCCGCAGACTACTAGTACATTTTCAATGCGAAAATGCGATCGATCACTTCTTCAACTACCTTGTCAGGCGTTGATGCACCAGACGTAATGCCGACGACAATCTCGCCTTCAGGCAACCAATGATTTAAGGTCTCTAAATCCCCCGTTAGTGGTTTGTGTTCAATGCGGTTTCCAGGACCAATCCGATCGCCGCTATCAATATGGAATGAAGGAATCGTTCGATCGACAGCTATTTCTTGGAGATGCGTCGTGTTCGATGAGTTGTACCCGCCAATCACCACCATGAGATCTAACTTTTTATCGACGAGTTCAAACATTGCATCTTGGCGTTCTTGGGTGGCATCACAAATAGTATTGAACGCAACAAAGTGGTCATTGAGTTGATCGGGACCGAACTTTTTCATCATTGTGCGCTCGAAGATTTTGCCGATTTCTTCGGTGTCGCCTTTGAGCATCGTGGTTTGGTTTGCAATGCCGACCCGATCGAGATCTACATCTGGATCAAACCCCTCGGACATGGCATTTTTAAAAAGTTCGAGAAACTCAGCTTTGTCACCGCCGTTGAGAATGTAGTTCGCGACGTACTGGGTTTGTTTGAGGTTTAAAACAATAAGATAAATGCCTGCGAAAGAACTCGTTGCGATCGTTTCTTCGTGATTGTATTTGCCGTGAATGACTGACGTATGGGTGGTCTTTTTATGTTTTTCTACCGTGTTCCACACCTTTGAAACCCAGGGACAGGTCGTGTCTACAATCGTGCAGCCGCGATCGTTGAGCAATTGCATTTCCTGCACGCTGGCTCCAAATGCAGGCAGGATAACCACGTCGCCATTCGCGATCGGCTCGAAGTTTTTGACCTCGTTTTCCACTTCAATGAACTGCACATTCATATCGCGGAGACGCTGATTGACCGATGGATTGTGGATGATTTCATTGGTGATCCAAATGCGATCGGTGGGGAAATGAGTCCGCGCTTCGTAGGCCATCGCCACCGCCCGCTCGACGCCCCAACAAAACCCAAAGGATTGGGCCAGGTGAATGGTGACGTTCCCGCGTTTGAGCACGTAGTTGTTCTCGCGAATTTCACGAATCAAATCACTTTGATACTCCGCATTCATTGCATCCATGGCTTCGTTGACATGCCCAAACCCGCGACGGTGGTAATTGTCAGAATTATTCAACGATCGCTTGAATGCTTTGGTGTCCATTTTGGTGTCTGTCTGCGTTTCTGCTTGCGTGTCCATACCCGTGCCCCATAAATTAGCCCAGTCCTATCTTCCTACATCAGCCATTCCCGAATCAACCGATTGACTGTCGCCGGATCGTCGTCGTGGGGGCAATGGCCGGAGTTGATGAACGCTTGAACCGTTGAAGGGTAGTGCGTTGCAAACTTTTGCCCTCGCATCGTCGGGTTGCCCATCCACGGATCTTTCTCGCCCCAGATAATGTACAGCGGCCTTGTCATCGTGGCTAGCAGCGCATCCATCGGCTGGCCCTTGGGCGATCGAAACACCAGCGAGAAAACCTTCGAGGCACCAGGATCGCAGGACGGACGGTAAATGTCATCGACGAGTTCGTCGGTCACTTCGTCTTGGTTGACATAAACCTGACGCAGTGTTTTGCGGATGGAGGCTTTATTTTGCACATATTTAAAAATCATCCAGCCCACCCAATCTTGATTGAGCAACGTCTTCATGGCGCTGCTTCTAAATTTTTGGCTCGGGGTCGGATTTTCATCTTGTTTGGCATGATCTTCGCTAAATCCGCCTGCTGGATTGAGCAAAATTGCGCCTGCGGTCTGGTCTGGAAACCTTGCAACGGTTGCGAGTGCAGCATATCCTCCGATCGAATTTCCCACAACCACTGTCGGACGTTTAATCACCTCTTGGATAAAATCATGCAACTGATCGCACCACAGATCCCCGCCGTAAGACGTATCCGCCTTCTCCGATCGCCCAAATCCTAGGAGATCGATCGCATAGACTTCAAACTCTTCCTTGAGGTTGGCAATATTCTTCTTCCAATGGTCGGTCGAAGCCCCAAAGCCATGCACTAGAAGCAGCGCCGGACGATCAGCTTTCGGCTCTCCAGCTTTGACGTAGTGGATGTTGAAATTTCGCCAGGTCCAGTATTGGCTTGGCGCGGCAGTGCGGGAAAGGGCGATCGTCATGGTGGGTAACGAGTTTCACATAAGGTATCTAATTGTTTCTTATTGTAAAGCATTAGGAATGAAGATTTAAGCGTTATCCCAAGGATCAGAGCCATCTTTGTTATCGCCGTTTGGACCTTCAACTGTCCGTTCCAAACGGGTTGTTAGATTGCGCCTCACCGAACCCTACTGATTGACCAATCCTTGCCGTTCTTTAATGTCGATACGAATTCCTTGACGCTTCAGGTATTGACTCAGATTAATTTGGATGAATAAATCTTTGAGTTCTTCTGCAATCTTTGGGGGAGGATTGCCGGATAATGCAGTTGCGATTAGGCGTTCTGCGGCTCATAACTCACCACATTCGATCGCGAGAGATGCGGCGCTGCGGTGAAGGACAGACCGAGTGGGTTCGGCATCAAGATCGCTAACAACTAAAGCAGCGGCTTGGGCTTCTTGTTCAAAGGCTTGGCGTGTAAATTGTGCAGCCTGTTCGATCGCGCCTCTTAAACGGGCAACGACTGCTGCTTCAGCTAAATCCATTGCTTGTCCGTGGAGCGATTGAATCTGGCTCATTGGAGTAGGGTTCCTTTGGGGTTGTGCTTCGCGCTAGTGACAGAGATTGGGCGGCTGAACTCTACTACGATAATATGCGCTGGCAATCCTTCTGCATCAGATGCCCTCGACTTCGAGGATTACTCCTGGCTCATGAGCTTCGTCTGTTAGACAGATTGCATCTGCTTCTGCGATCGCGGCTCCAAAAGCGGGTGTAATCGCGGGAAGTCCTTGATTAAGGCTCTGTAAATTTAAGACTTGAATCTGGCTCAAAACGATATCGCACCGTAGAAACTAGAAGGTATAACGTTCCTGGTCAACGGCTACAGAAAATCTTTGCGATTGACACATCACTTCATATTATTTCGCTTCACTAAGCTTGTTAGACCAGCCTCACCGACTAACTGTAATTTACATTGGGTAAGGCTTCGATCGTCACCAGCCCACCTTGAACTGTATCGACTTGTCATCGAAACCCGCGCAGCATTTTCATGCCAAGTAGGGGATCGGTGTCGGCTGAATTGATTTCGATCTCTCGGAACTGCCCATCCCAGATGATACTTGCGTCATGGACATCAAACAAGGTCTCACTGCCATCGCCTAGTGTGGCTCGTTCGTTTACGTCGGCTCTGCCGAATCGCGGTAGCTCCAAGGGAGTTCAAGTTCAGCAATCATGCTGGATGGGATGCTCAAAAAGCCTATAAACCCGGTATCGATGACGGCATTCACTGATTTGAGCTTGTTGCCCTGTTTGATCACCATTGGAATAACGGCTTCGTAAGCTTGATTGACATATCCTTGCATCATAGTGAGTCTTTCAGGCTGCGTGCCCCAAATCTGTGAACAGCACGATACCCAATCCGAATCAGCCAAGGCTGGGCGTCGGGGACTCGTGCATAAAGTTGTCGGGCGGCTAACATCGTATCATCGGCTAATTCAAAGGTTCCGGTTTCAATATCGATCGCCACTATCTTTCTATGGTTGCCTTCTTCGACCTGAGCGCGCACCCTATGACTCATAGAGAGCATCGCCACGTTGGGCAAATTCTTCTTTGCTATATCGGGGCTGTCGGACTGCCATAGGGTTGACCTCGGTTCAATGGGGTCTCTTTATTTTAACCTAGGCGATCGATTCAAGCGGAATGAGGGGTTACGGCTGGTGCTTTTCGGGTATTACAACAGCTTTGCGCATTCTATGAGTTGGCGATCGTACTAACGTAGGCGCGACTCAGCGTTTCAGCAATGTGTTGGTCGGTGAGCACAAATCGAGGAGGTGAAGATTAGCTGTTGCAGCGTAGCATGAGGAGCGACTAGATCTTGATACCGTCCGCTGCACTAGAGGCGCTACTACACCGATTGCCTTTGCACACAATCACAGCGATTCAATCTTGACGATACCTCCCTCAACATTATCGACCTGCAATCGATCGCCTGAGTCTGAGTTGCTTCGCGACCCAAGATTCTCAACCAGAGCGTTTCTTCGGTGGTGGGAAGTTCATCGATCGAAATGATGCGCGATCGGAGTGCTGGACCCAAAGTGTATAGCCCAGAGACACGGGTTTTGTGGGCATGGAATGATTTTAAAAGTGGGCGACTGACATGGGATGCAAGAATCCACAACATCGGCTGTTCTACTGGTGGATAGGGAGAATCTCCCCGTTTACGACGCTCTTCTTCCTTGATCTACAGTCGTTTCAATAAACAGGTATCCACCTCCTCTCGGCTGGGAGGATTGCTGTAGGCTTCAATAACGGCGGGACTTTTGATGATTTTTCGCAGAAGTCCGAGGTCATCGATCGATTCTTGTATCGGCAAATTGGGACGAAACCAAACGTCCACATACTTGGTCTCACCCGGAATTTCATACTGCCGCTCCACGGTTCCGATTGGCGCTAAGAAATCTTCCAGATATTGCTTGAACAGGTTATCCAATGGGGATTGAGACATCGATCGACATGCGAATCAGCAATCCACTCTAGCATTCTGCTCAGAATAAAAGATTTTGAGTCATCAGAAAGTAGCAGACGGTCGCCCTACACCACGGTCGTCTCAACCGATTCCTCAAGCTCCTCTGTTGGCAACTCCGACTCTCCCGGTAACCAACCCAACAAGGGCAACGGCAACAACCCACTCAAATTCGTAATCAACACCAACACCCACAACTGATCAAAATTCGTATCCGTCACATTCAAAAATCGCATCAACACCGCACCCAACTGGTACGACACAAACCCCGAAAAATTCACCACCGACATCAGCAACGCAAACAACGTCGCCTCCACCCCCGCCGGACACAACCGCGCCGCCAACACCAACACAGGCATAAACGCAATCTGACCCGCCACCGTCAAAATCAAACTATCCCCCAAACTAAACCACCGATCGCTAATCCCAAACTCCCGGTTCACATGGGTCACCAAAATCAACATCGACAACCCCAACACTGACGCAATCACCGTAGACCACCCAAAAATCACCCGAAACGGCACCGTCTTTAAAAACCGCTGAAATACCCAAATCCCCGCGATCGACGCAAAACTCGTCACCAACCGCACCCGCCCCAAAAACTCCGGCTCAAACCCAAGTTCATTCGTGTTGAAATAAAAGAACGCCGCCTCCCCACTCGGCATCGCCTGCCACAAAAACAAAAACGCCGTCGGCAACCAAATACTCCGCTGCGAAACCGCCGCCTTCAACTGAGCCACCTGAAACTTCACCACCGTCCAATCCGACTTTTCCGTCACCGGAGTCTCCGCAATCAACCACGCCACCGCCGACACAATCAACGGAAACGTCGCCGTAATCAAAAACACCGCCTTCACATCAAAATGTGCCAACAGCGACCCACCCGCATAGGCCGTAATCAACCCCCCAATAGAACTCGCCCCCCAGCTCAACGATTGCAGAGACCCCGCCGCACTCACCGACTCGCCCCGCGCCCGTTCCACCACCAACGAATCCACAATCACATCGCTCATTGCGACCGACAATGAACCCAACGCAATAGCAGCCGTCGCCTCAGCTCCCGTATGCACCACCGTCGCCAGCGCCACCCAAGACCCCACGCCCAAAAATCCCGACAAAATCAAATAGGGTCGCCGCCGATAGCCAAAAATCGGCAACCCATCCGACAGAAAACCAAAAAATGGCTTAACCATCCACGGAATAGACGCAATGCCCAGCAGCGTTGAGACCTCCGCCGGACCTAGCTTCAAATCATCCTTCAAGAAAAAGCTCACCGCCAACCGCGCCAGCCCCAAAATCCCCTGAACAAAATACACCATCAAAATCGCCAGCAATTCAGGCGTCGGCTCATGCCCAAACAGCACCCGCCTAGCTAAAAATTGACGAACCTTACCGATCGGGGAATCAGAGACAATCACAAATAGTTCTTTACAAAAATCAAGGTTTAGACTCCCATCATAGACTGCCCGTCCCCGAAATTTCTATCCCCTGCTCAGGTCACGCCCCCAAATACCCCTCGCTACCGATCTCCCTCAAAGCCCCACCCAGGAAGTCGTGCAATCAATATTCATAATATTTTGACACTTTTCGTAATAATGCGTTACATTATAGAGGAACAGCTAACTCTCTCTTCGGAGCAACAACCCCATGGCAGACACTAAAGTAGCAGTAGCAACCCCGGTTGTAGAAGATCGTAACGCTTGGAAATTTGGCTTCACCACTCAGGCTGAAGTTTGGAATGGTCGTTTCGCGATGATTGGATTTGTAGCCGCATTGGCAACTGAAGCCGCTACGAATCAGGGCGTACTGAAGTTCTGGGGACTGCTTTAGTTCCAGAAGCGATAGCGCTCAAGAACTATTTCGGTCAATCTTAAAAGCAAGTGTTGAAAACCTATTCTCCGGAATGGGTTTTTTATTGGATTTTGGACAAAATTCCATTAGGTTGAAAAAGAAAAAGCCCGATCGTTGACGTTGTATGACGTGCGATCGGGCTTTTAGGATAATTAACTGAACCCTAATGGATTCAAACTATCGAATGTACTCTTTCAATACACTGTTTCGATTTGGGTGACGAAGCTTGCGCAAGGCTTTGGCTTCGATTTGACGAATTCGTTCACGGGTAACATTGAAGATTTGGCCGATTTCCTCCAACGTCTTCATGCGTCCGTCGTCTAAACCGTACCGCAGACGTAGTACATCTTTCTCACGAGGGCTAAGAGTCGCTAGAACCCCTTCCAAATCTTCACGCAGAAGGTTTTTGGACACTTGGTCTTCCGGCGTTTCGCCATCGGACTCAATGAAGTCACCTAGACGAGAATCTTCTTCCTTCCCGATCGGCGTTTCCAACGAAATCGGAAGCTGGGCAGATTTAGCAATAAACCGGAGCTTCTCGATCGTCATTTCCATCCGAGTTGCAATTTCTTCCTCAGTCGGCTTTCGGCCCATTTCCTGAGACAACAACTTAGTGGTCTTCTTGATTCGAGAAATCGTCTCGTACAAGTGAACCGGAAGACGAATGGTCCGAGATTGATCGGCTATTGCCCGCGTAATCGCCTGACGGATCCACCAAGTCGCATAGGTTGAGAACTTGTATCCTTTTTCATGGTCAAACTTCTCAGCCGCCCGAATCAAGCCCAGACTGCCTTCTTGGATCAGATCTTGGAACGAAAGTCCACGGTTCATGTACTTCTTCGCGATCGAAACGACCAGACGAAGGTTGGACTGAACCATTTTGTCTTTCGCACGACGCCCCACATGGAGACGATGGCGGAACTGCACGATCGGCATTTTGAACTCGTCGGCCCACTCGTGCTCGGTTGGCTCTCGCTGAAGGGCTTCCTCCAGCTTTGCGTATCCTCGCTCTAGGTCCAGCAGATCCGCGATTTTGCGAGCCAGCTCGATTTCTTCATCCGCACGAAGGAGACGAATCCGGCCAATTTCTTGCAGATATAGCCGAATCGAATCTTCGGTATAGTGCTTTTTCTTGACGGTCGTCCGGCGACGGGTAGCCCGTTTACCCGGTTTACCATCTTCCGACAGTTCAACCTCACCCTCTTCATCGTCATCTTGATCTTCCGCCTCAGCTTCTTGATCAAGATCCTCTGCCGAAGGGCTGTCCGAATCCGTGTCCACTTCAAGTACTACGTTCTTGGCCTTGCTCATGCCTCAGTCCTCATGCTCGTTAAGGTCGTTAGCGTATCCAAATTCAAGCGTCCCTCACCGTCAGAATGCCAAATGTTGCCCTATCTTTCACTAGCGAACTCCTATATCAATTTCGATCGCCTCACTAGACTGACGCAAGACTTTGTAAACTTTCAAATACTTTCACTTGAATGAAAATATTTAAAAACATAAAGCGACTTAGCAATAGATTAAGTCGAGCGTAATCTATAAGAACCATCGAAGTTGTGAGACCTATGTGAACCGAGCCAAGATGCTGACGTGCAAGGTGTATCGATGGAATGCTTGTGCGTTTCGTTTTGATTGTAGCCTTTCTCACTGAAGATGTACCTTGTTTTCAAAACTCTCTTAGAGAGATTTCGAGAGAGGCCATTTGGATGATAAATCTAAATTCTTGTAGGCTATGTTGAGTCCCAAAATTTGCTTCAACCCTGCGGGATGGTCCCGAAAACATGATGGAATCGCCGTTTGATATTTTGATTTTGTCCAATGGCCCAGGAGAGTTGAGCACTTGGGTTCGGCCTGTGGTCCGCCAACTTCAACAGCGACTTGGAACCGATCGCACCCATAGCCAAACCGCTGATCCTGAGGCTAGTCGCGCAAATCTCAGGATTTCCATCGTCCTGTCTCCCTGTCCCAACGCCAGTGGAATGGAAGCCGAAATCGCCCGAAATAATCCGGGGATCGATCGGGTTCAATCTGCCCAGGACTTTTTTCCATTTTTACTCTTTGGCAAAACGGCACAGCATTGGGACTGGCGAAAACGAGGGGTGATTGTGTTTTTGGGCGGGGATCCTCTGTTTCCAGTGATTTTGGGCAAACGGCTGGGGTACCGCACAGTGGTGTACGCCGAGTGGGAAGCGCTATGGCATGGCCTCGTCGATCGCTTTGCCATCATGCAGCCCAAAATTTTAGACACCGTGAAGCCAAAGTACCGAGCGAAGTTCCGGGTGGTGGGAGACCTCATGACGGATGCCGGAATCAGTGGACAGGTGGTGTCCCCGGTGGCAAGCCCGAACTTAGGCCCGACTCTAGGCCCGACTCCCCGCATTACCATTGGATTATTGCCAGGATCAAAGGCTGCAAAACTGGGGCAGGGCGTTCCTCTCGGCTGTGCGATCGCCGAACAGCTTCATCAAAAAGACCCCTCGATTCGATTTGTGTTGCCCATGGCTCCGGCGCTGGATGAGGCGACGCTGGAGAAATTTGCGAATCCAGCGACTAATCCTGCCGTGGCTCTGATGGGCGGAGTTTCGGCGCAGATTGTACGATCCCAGTCTCACGCTTTTCTGAAAACCTGTGGCGGAACTGAGATTGAGCTACATTCGATCGGCGATGATGGCCCGAGAACCCCGCACTACGGTCTGCTTAATCAGTGTGACCTCTGCATTACAACCGTGGGGGCCAATACGGCAGAACTCGGAGCCTTAGGCATTCCGATGATCATGGTCTTGGCGACCAATCAGTTTGATGCAATGCGATCGTGGAATGGCATTTTGGGCCTCTTGGCGAATCTTCCTGGCGTGGGATCGCTGTTTGCAAAAGGGATTAACTGGGTCATGTTGCGGAAGGTGGGACTGTTGGCTTGGCCGAATATTTGGGCCGGACGATCGATTGTTCCAGAAATGGTGGGACGACTCACTCCCGAAATGGTAGTGGAAAAAATCCAGGATTATCTCGATCATCCTGAAAAGCTAGAGGCGATGAGACAAGAATTGCGCCAAGTTCGAGGAGAACCGGGCGCAGCACGTAAAGTCGTAGAGATTGTAGAGGAGCTGTTGGCCGAAACCGCATAGCTCTGACGAGTCAGGCAAGCGGAATTTAAATACGCTTTAGCCAGTTCAACACGCTGCGATACCCTTCCGCTTTGCCCTGTTGGAGGTACAAGGTAGCCGCTTGTTGGAAATCAGCTTTGGCGGCGATCGGTTGGCCGACTTGGGTCATTAGGGTTGCGCGAGCATAAATCGCATCTGCCGATCGGGGGTTAAGTCGAAGCGTTTCGGTGTAATCAGCAATCGCACCCATGCCGTCCCCTAGGGTTTGCCGTGCTTTGCCGCGCTGATAGAAGGCTTGGACGTTTTGCGTATCCAGTGCAATGACGCGGGTGTAGTCATCGATCGATCCGCTCAAATCACCCATCTTCATCCGAACCTTGCCTCGGCTTCCATAGGCGTCGGCCAAATTGGGATTAAACGAAAGGGCACGGTTGTAGTCCCCGAGGGCACCACTGAGATCGCCCGATTCCATCCGAATATCGGCCACCGCTTTGAACGTTGCGGCATCGTTCGGTTTTAGCTTAAGGGTCTGCTCGAAGTCTGCGATCGCCGCCGCTCGGTTTCCAGCCATGGCGTAGAGACTTCCGCGCTGAAAATAGGCGTCCGCCCGGTTGGGCTGAAGTTGGACCACTTGAGTCAGATCCGCCGCCGCTAGGTCAAACTTGCTTTGAGCGGTGTAGACCAAGGCCCGGTTATGAAAGGCTTCGGGGTAGCTGGGTTTGTATTTCAGCGCCGTGGTGAAGTCAGTGATGGCATCGTCGCTGCGTCCCATTTGGCTATAAATCATCCCGCGATTGAGATAGGCTTCGGGGGAGGTGTTTTGGAGCTTAATGGCTTGGTTGAGGTCGATTAATGCAAGGCTGCGATCGCCGAGCTGCTGATGGACGTACGCACGATTGACGAGTGCTGCTACATGGGCTGGGTCAGCGCTGAGGGCCAGATTGAGATCATCTAGCGCGCCCTTAAAATTATGGTTGGCACTCTTGTCGTAGGCCAAGTTCACCCGAGCCGTCACCAAAGTCGGATCAATCTTCAAGGCCGAATCCCAATCGCCCAATCCGGCAACGCGATCGCCCAGTTGATAGCGAAGATTCCCCCGTTGGGCAAAGGCCACGGCATGGGTCGGATCCAGCTTCAACGTATTCGTATAGTCGTCGATCGCCCCTTGCGGATCGCCTAACGCAGTCTTCGCCACGGCCCGACCGTAATAGGCTTTCGAGAAGGATGGATACCGGATGATAGCTTGGCTATACTGCGCGATCGCTTCACTCTGCTGACCTTTTTGGGCACTCTTCTGGGCCGACTGAAAATACTCTTGAGCCAAGTTAAACGCTGCCGCCTCACTGGGATCCTCCTGAGAAACCGACGACGATTCCGAGGATACAGACTGCGCTGAGGCGGGAGCTGAAACAAGAACCTCGGTGCCCCAGACGGAACTCATCAATGCTATGGAAACGAGGCACTGCTGGGAAGAGTGCCGAATCAGGTTATGACGACGCATCATTAATCAATCCATCTTAAGGGTAGATAATCTTATGGATTACTGTGCCCAAAACCCCGTCTGTTCTGTCAGGGAATCTGCTTAGATTCGACAACTTTTCACAAAGATACGGTGAAATTCTCCGGGTTTTAATCTAGCCCATCAGCTTGGAACGGTCTCACCAGGACGGAGACGAGACCATTTGCCTTTTTCTTCCTTGAAGCTTGTGCATCCCACTACATCCCATTCCGTTTCAATATAGTCACGATGTTCGCGAATGTTGACATTGATGCTGGGTTCGGGCGGCTCGAAGGTCGGCTGGAGCGTGAGGTGAGGTTGCTGGTGCTGACCTTCCACGGCATGGTAAGTCAGGCAGCGATCGACGTAGTGACAGTGAATGCAAATACACATGAGTCGGTTCTCCTGCGGTCCACTAGAGGACGGGGGTGCGGTGAGCAAAGTTGAAAGGATTTAAAGTAAAGCAGAATACAACCCCTGCTTTTTGATACTCTAACTCAGGCGAATTTAACTCGCCCACTCGTCTTTGCTGAAGGTGGCATCAGGTTGGCACAGGTTTTAACGGTTTTGCAGCACCATACGTTGGGGTCTTCGGCACTTTCGCCTAAGACATGGCCTTTCGATATCGAGTTTTTGCCGCCCCAGGCTTACCTGGTAGGGGGCAGTGTTCGAGATGCGCTTTTAGAGCGACACTCTGACTATTTGGATTTGGATTTCGTCATGCCTGAAGGGGCCGTGGAAACTGCCGCCGCGATCGCACGGCACTACCGGGCTGGATTTGTGCTGCTGGACGCAGAGCGGCAGATTGCGCGGGTGGTGTTCCGGCAGGGGACGGCAGATTTTGCGCAACAGGTGGGAGACTCACTGGAAGAGGATCTCAGACGGCGCGACTTTACGATGAATGCAATAGCCTACAATCCCCACACCTTGGAGCTGTTTGATCCGCTACAAGGCTGTTTGGATCTAGAGCGCTGCATTTTGCGGATGATTAGCGCTGAGAATTTGGCTGAAGACCCGTTGCGGCTCCTGCGAGCTTATCGTCAGGCGGCACAGCTTAACTTTGCAATCGATCCCGCCACGGAAATGGCCCTGGGACAACTCGCGCCGCTGCTCCGAGACATTGCGGCAGAACGGGTGCAGTCTGAATTGAACTACTTACTCAGTTCATCCCGAGGCACGCAGAAGCTCTCTGCGGCTTGGGACGCTGGATTGCTAGCCGATTGGCTGCCCCACATCACGCCAGAACGCATGAATCAAGTGGGGTCGATCGATCGGGTGTTTAGCGACTTGCGAACGGACTGGCCCAGTTTTGCTGAAGCCGTGTCTCAGCGGATTCGATCGCAGAATCAGGCGAGTCAATTGCCCAGTAAGGAGCTAGAACCCTCGGGAAGCACGCGGACCTGGTTGACCATTGCCAAACTCGCCTGCCTCATGTCCCCCGATCCGGACCTGGCCGAACCTCAACTTTGGCGCTTGAAGTATAGCCGTGCGGAGATTCAGGCGGTCTTGGTTCTGCTGAAAAACAGGGTGGCGTTGGAGACCTTAATCGGGGTGAGTAGTCTTGACTCCAGTTCGGTTCGGGAGATTCGTCGATCGCAATACTTATTCTTCCAGAAAGTCGGAATCGCTTTCCCGGCCTTAATGATCAGCGCTATTGCCCAGCCGCTGTATTTTTCGTCCTTGAGACCGTTGATTAACCGATACTTGGATCCTCAAGATGTCGTGGCCCACCCGGTGCCTGTGTTGTCAGGCCAAGATTTGATGCACAGTCTTGGCTTACCGCCGAGTCCGCAGATTGGCCGGATTTTGTCGGCGCTTCAAATAGCGAAGGCAGAAGGCATTATTGAAACCCGAGAAGAGGCGATCAATTTGGCTCAAGGCTGGCTCGATCGGGGGGAAATATAAAAAATCATGGCCACGTCTGAGCGAAATATTCTGATTGTGGACGATACCCCCATCAACTTAAAACTGTTGATGAACATTTTGACGCAATCAGGCTACGAGGTGCGTCCTGCCACCAGCGGGAAACAGGCTATGGATGCGATGAATGCGCGATTGCCGGATTTAGTGCTGCTGGATATTGCGATGCCGGAGATGGATGGGTATGAAGTCTGTCAACGGCTCAAGCAGGATCCAGCGACTGAAGGGGTTCCCGTCATTTTTCTCAGTGCAGCCCATGAGGTGATGGACAAAGTTCGGGCCTTCCAAGTCGGCGGGGCGGACTACATTACGAAGCCTTTCCAGGTCGAAGAAGTCCTTGCCCGCATCCGAACTCAGCTCAATATGCAAGACCTTCAAGGTCAGCTTCGCGCCCAAAACACGGAGATTTCTGCAACGCTCGCCCGACTTAAGGCCACCCAAACTCAACTGGTTCTCTCTGAGAAAATGGCCGTCTTGGGTCAGCTTGTGGCTTCGGTGGCCCATGAAATGAATACGCCGTTGGGGGTGATTCGCGCCTCTGCGACCACAACAGAGGAATTTCTGAGTCGCAGTTTTTTTCAGTTTCCGGTGCTACTGAATTCCCTAGCGCCTGACCTTCAGACTATTTTGCTTCAGATGGTTAACACGGCGATCGAGTCCACCCCTTGGCTTTTGCAAATCTCTAGCCGCGATCGCAGGGCTGCCCGAAGAGGAATCGAAACGCAGCTTGAGTGCGTCGGGATTCCCAGAGCGTTAGAAATCGCCGACTTACTAATTGATATTGGGATTTATCAAGATATTACGCCGTTTCTCGGTCCCCTTCAGCACCCAGAATCCTTCAAGCTCCTTGAAGCCGTTTATGGGTTTACTAGCATTCATCGATCGAATCAAATGACCCAATCCGCCGTCGATCGAGCCTCAATTGTGGTTCAGGCGTTGCGACAATATGCCTATACGGGGGATCCTTCCGAGCCGATCGAGACCGATCTGGTCGATAGCATTGAGACACTGCTCACGCTTTATCACAGCCAAATGCGCAACTGCGTCGAGGTGGTGCGCGATTATCAGCCGATTCCTCTGGTGCTCTGCTATTGCGACGAGCTTCAGCAGTTGTGGAATAATTTGATTCAAAATGCGCTGCAAGCCATGGCTTACCAGGGAACCCTCACCGTTGCGACGCGGCGGGTGAACGACGATCGGGTTGAGATTGCGATTTCGGACAGTGGTCATGGCATTCCAGCAGAAATTCAAGAGAAGATTTTCGAGCCATTTTTCACGACCAAGGGAAAAGGTGAAGGCAATGGTCTCGGTCTTAGCATTGTCCAAAATATTATCGATCGGCATTGCGGGAAAGTCAGCGTCCAAAGTCAGCCAGGACTCACTCAGTTTAGAGTTGAACTCCCGATCGATCTGCTCGTTGCAAATCCTGATGCGAATTCCATTGCGAATCCTGAGGCTCCATTGCAGAATGCATGACGAGAGAAAATACGTCTTCAAAAGCTTGCACGATTACAGGTTTGATCGCTTGCACCGTTAGTCCCGGAATCCATTGATCCAACCGTCCCACCGATTTGCCCACAAGGCCACAGGGAATAATTCGATCGAACCCCGCTAAATCTGGACACACATTCAACGCAAACCCATGCATTGTGATCCAACGGCTGACCTTAATGCCGATCGCCGCTACTTTTTGATCCTCAATCCAAACCCCGGTCAGTCCTTCGATGCGAGTGGCCGTCAAGCCATAGTGCGCAATACCTCGAATCATCACCTCTTCCAACTGCCGCAAATACCAGTGCAGATCTTTTTGGTGACGCTCCAAATTCAAAATCGGGTAGCCAACCAATTGACCCGGCGCATGGTACGTCACCTCTCCGCCTCTCTCAATGCGATGCAGCTCGTAAGGACTCGTTTCTGGGTCAAAGTTGAGAAAATCCAAACTCGAACCCTGGCCCAAGGTATAGACCGGGGGATGCTCCAATAGCATTAAGGCATCGGGCAAGCTAGGTTCTGATTTACGCGACTGCACCTGCGCCTGTTGCCAAGCCCAAGCCGACGCGAAAGGAATTAGTCCCGCGTCGTATAGTAAACCAGATGGCAAACCGGATTTAGGGATAGGATCCGCTTGATTCACAAAACATCCGCTACATCTAGCGTTTAATTCTTAGATCGCTGGTTGAATTTCAAGGTACACTGACGAGGGTTTACTGCCAATGATTACAGTAAGTTTTTGATTGGTATTGATCCCATTGTAAGGTTTTAGGACGCGCTGTGAATTTTCCAAATCCATCCCGGACCACTGGATTTCCCTGGACTCAAATCAATCACCGAGAGGCTGCGGTTCATCCGTTGCCCACGGGATACTTATTTCAAAGTCCCGGCTGCCATTTTACCTATCGAATCATTGGTCCTTGCTGTCGCCTCTTCGATCGTGAACAGTTGCCCTATCCCTGCTGTCGAATGGAATGGCGCGGAAAGGAACCGAGTTGGAGGCGAGTCGGGAAACGCTTTGTGGTTGATATGGGGACGAAAAATAGCCCATCCTACAGCGTCGAAATCGTCGGCCAAGAAAGCCGAGAGCCGATCGTCATTACGGTGTATCCGGTTAAGCTGCTGCCGACCGATCGAGACTGGTGGTATCGCGCCAAACGAGACGAAACCCTAGCGACTTAAACCCAGCAATTTAAACTAAAATTAGAACAATTGAACTCATTTAGCTTTTAACCCTAGACTCCCCATGCGCGTCGGCAAAGTCGTCAAATCCAACTCTCACTGCGACTATCTGGTGCAAGTCGATGAACTCACCGATTATATGGATGCGCCTCGATCGGAGGATTACGGATTTGGAACCTTTGTCAAACTTGAAGATGGCAAAAAGCACTGGGCCGTGGCGCTGGTCTACAACTCGCAGCTCGTTAACCCCAACTTTAACAATCTCGGCCCTCGGCTCACCAGCGAACCGGATCCCATTTTTGCACCCGACCTAATTGCTGAGACCCGGACAGTGCTTAATACGGTTCTGATTGGCAGCATGGATTCAGATCTGGACGGATTTTTTGGGAATCAAGGTATTCCTCGCGTGGTGGTTCCGGTGGACACACCTGTGATCAAGATGACCGCTACCGAAATCCATGCGTTCCATCGAAGTGAAGACGGGCGATCGCAGTTTACCTATTACAGCCATTTGCTTCAGGCCGGGGGAACCTTTGCTAAGCAGCTTGCTTACCAGGTTTTGCAAGAGCTGATCCAATCCAAGCTCTTTTCTGAACCCGAAGAACGCGCCTTACAAGTACTAGCCAAAGACCTCGCATGGCGCAATACGATGAGTGCGATGCGTTAGTTTGGGTTTGGGGGACGGCGAGCCATGCCCCCCACGTTATTGTGTTCATCATATTAATTAAAACCCAACCTTCACACCGTAGATGCCCCAAATCGCCATGGCCCGCAGGTAATGACAGGCCCGGAATGTGGCATTGGCGGTGATCGCTTCAGGGGTGCGGAACTGCAATCCGTGATCGTAAATCTGCTCTACCACCGCCTGCGCGATCGTCATGGCTTCGGTTTCGAGACCCGATTGCATCAAGAACGCACAGAGTCCAAAGTTAATCCCCGTCCACACTTCTAAGGGATGGGTTGAATGAGCGTTTTCAGGTTCACCGTTGGGTCTGACGCCGTTCGCCGCTCCGATCGGAAGATTGGATTTGCCTAAAATGCGATCGCCTTCAGAAATACGTCCGTCATTACCGCTTGCCCCGCCCTGAGCTAGGTAGTCGTTGAACTTCACAAAACAAGCGTCGTAAATGGTGTGAAGCGCTGTTGTTGCACAGTCGGGTGGCACGACATCAGGAAGGTTCAGTATTGTGGCGTAAAACTGTCCACAGAGCTGATCTGCCATGACCACATCTGACCCAGATTCACTATCAATTCGGTAGTAGCTCCCATTCCAAAGTTTGGTTTGGTACACCGATCGAGATTGCGTCAGCCATTCTCTAAAGCGATCGACTTCGTGTGATTTATTGAGCACATCTGCAATGGCGATCGCGGCTTCTAAGGCAGCAATCCAGAGTCCACCGCAGTAAGCACTCACGCCTTGCAAGCGCCAATCATCGAAGGTTTGGTCCGGTGCGCCGCTGTTTTCTGGAATGCCGTCTTGATCGAGGTCAAACTGCTTCAGATAATCAAGTGACTCGACGACAGCAGCCCAGCACTCTTGCAAGAACTCCACATCCGTTGCGCCCGTAAGCACGTAGTCCCGGTACACCTGCAACACAAAGTCAGAGCCGAGATCTTTCCACAGATTGCAATCTTGGTAGCTGGTGTAGTTTGTTTTTTCCCAGACGTGCTCGTTTGGTGCGCCGAGATCGTGGGGCGTTGCACCTTTGACTTTGCGAATGGCGGCGGGGCTGTCCTGGCCGATCGTCGCGTAGTAGCCTATTGTGCGGGTGCAGGTGTCTTCTTTCGGAATCGATCGTGCGAACGCAAGCATGACGGATTTTTCTAGCTTCTGCCACAGCATGAGTAACGCGAATGAGCCATATAACCGAACGTCAAGACTCTCATACCAACGATAGTCAATGCATTCCAGCACTGCAAACTGTCCAACGGGATCGTCTTCGCTAGCGGCACTCCACAGCGAACAGCCTTGCGTCAAGTCATACAACTCATTCATCAACGCCATCTTAAACCAATCGGGCAAATCGTCCCGGTTCAAAATCGGTTCTTGCCACTCGATAATCCGATCGCGCCAAGTGTTCCAATTCTTCAAGCCTTGTTTTGCAATCGTCCAGCTATTGTGACCGTTGCGCCCGAAGAAATCCGTATAGCGTTTGAAATACGTTACGTCCTGCGCAAATTCCATCACCGGAAAATCCCACGCCAGAATGAACGGAATCTGCTTCGTCTTGCCCGGACGAATCGTAAACTTAACAGCGATCGCGCCACCAATGCGTTCGTCGGTTGAGGCCGGAGTATCGTCATCTCGATCGCTGAGAAGGCCCGTCTTCGCGAAGGTGTCCCAGAGTTCTGCGCCGTCGCCATCCGGGTTCCAGCGGGTGTCATAGGTGGTTTCATGGAGGGGATTAAGCAGCGTTGCAATGGACCATTCACCGTCTCCTTCCAGGGCATCGTCTGTACTGGCTCTAGCGTTGTCCATCACGATGCCAATTCTACTCTCATCACCGATCAGTTGGTTAATACTTCCTTTACTTTTACCAATCCGAGGCACGTAATCATAGAACGGACTGCCATCATCCCGAACTTGTATTTCAGGAGATTTCGCAGTGTTCAGAAACCATCCCGCCAGATTTTCCCAGCTCATCATAATACTGATGTCGATCGGTTCATCAGTTGGGTTGTGAATGGTCCAGAGGAAGGTTCCGATCGGGTAGCTTGTTTCCTGGTAGTTATTGGCAATGATGGGCGTGATTTGTTCGCAGGTAATTTCGGATTTGAAGACGTTGCGATATTCAAACCAGCTTCGCGGATACAGCGCCGAGTAGATGCCACCGTCTTGCGGATACCACTGCCAAGCGTCTAAGCTCCCGTCGTCAGGCGGTTGGGTTGCGAGGGCGTAGGCGTGAGTGCGTTCACCTGCTTCCTCGAAAATGCTGAACTGGCAGCCTGCGAAGTTTGCAAACGTATGTTCGCCGCCGTCAATGTGCCACAGGTTGAACTGCCCATGATGTCCGCGTCCGATGCAGCCTGCCCCAAACCCGCCGATCGGTGCCCCATGCCACGGTCCATCGTCTAAGTTGCTGGGATACCGGACGACGTAGGGATTTTCCCAACCTTGACCGATGGGTCGTGACCAGGCGCAGGTCGGAATTGTGGCGGGGATAGACATGGGAGGTGCAGTAGCCTGTGCAATATTTATAGGCTTTAGAGTAGCCCAAAGCGTCGCTTAAAAACGGTCCGATCGGTTCTAGTCGTCTGCGGCTCAAATAATCCAGCGATTCAACTCCTCCTCGTTGGGTTTGGGGCACGGCAAGCCATGCCCCTAC
>JAYUJY010000133.1:0-5070 GCA_043764895.1 Synechococcales cyanobacterium
ACCGTCCCACGTCGGGGTGATAACTCCGTCATGGCCATCATCGAACTTGTGTAGTCGAACTCGTATAGGGTGAACGGTTTTGGCACGGATTGCACTAGTGGTTCAGTACTTAGGAACGCGGTTTTATGGCTGGCAGTGTCAGACAAACCATCGATCGGTCCAAGGCGATCTTGAAAGTGCGATCGTTAAGGTTCTAAAACGACCTAAAATGCCGAAACCTTCTCGCGTTGTGACTTACGCGGCTGGGCGCACCGACACGGGCGTTCATGCAGCGGCTCAAGTGGTTCATTTTGATGTTGAGAGCTATATCCCTCCAGGCTGTTGGACGGGGGCATTAAATGGTCGGTTGCCGGAAGACATTGTGATTCGGGCTTCCGCTCAGGTGAATGATGACT
Organism: Synechococcales cyanobacterium; assembly: GCA_043764895.1. Lineage (GTDB taxonomy): Bacteria > Cyanobacteriota > Cyanobacteriia > Leptolyngbyales > Leptolyngbyaceae > JAAFJU01. The sequence continues at coordinate 396 of JAYUJY010000133.1, forward strand.
GGCACGCCCGGTTCTCGGCCACCTATCGGCGCTACCGCTATACGCTGTATACCGCCGCCCTGCCTAACTTGTTTGCGCGATCGTCCTCTTGGCATTATTACCATGCACCACTCGACGAAACCTTGATTCAGAAGGCGCTTGAACCGCTCGTCGGTCATCACCATCTGTCAGCGTTTCATCGAGCCGGGTCAAAACGTCCCCATTCTTGGGTCGATGTTCAGGACGTCTCTTGTGTTCGTCAGGGTGATTTTGTCACCATTGAAGTTCAAGCTAAGGGATTTTTGTACGGCATGATGCGGCTTTTGGTGGGGCTTCTCGTCCAAGTGGGGCGAGGCGATCGGACGGTGGATTCTTTTCAAGATCTTTGGTTATCTGAACGTCGTGAAGAGGTGAAACATGCCGCACCACCCCAGGGTTTGTGTCTCCTGCGCGTGGGTTATGAAAACAACCCATTCCCAGTGGAATCTTGGTACGACACCCAGCCCTTCCTAAGTTTGCCGTCTGCTGTACCTGAGCCATTAATTTATTGACCGATCCATTGATACACGCTGACGTACGACTGTCAGGTTTATCTCATTCCAAACCCCAGACCCATGGAAAAAACTTACCTTCCTCCGATCGACGCTGAACGCAACTGGTTTGTTGTGGATGCAGCGGACAAGCGTCTCGGTCGCCTCGCCAGTGAAGTGGCTAGCGTCTTGCGCGGCAAAAACAAGCCCAATTTCACCCCGTCCATGGACGTCGGTGATTTTGTTGTTATCATCAATGCTGAAAAAATTACCGTCACAGGTAAAAAGCGGACTCAAAAAATCTACCGTCGTCACTCCGGTCGTCCCGGCGGGATGAAGGAAGAAACCTTTGATAAGCTGCAAGCGCGAATCCCAGAGCGGATTATCGAAAAAGCGATCAAAGGCATGTTGCCGAAAAATGCGCTCGGTCGTCGGCTCTTCACCAAGCTGAAAGTCTATGCTGGAACTGAGCATCCTCATGAAGCACAGCATCCTAAAGTGCTGGACATCCAAACCATCCCAGGAGTAAAGGCATAACTCATGACCGATCAAGGACGCGCAATGTATCAAGGAACGGGTCGTCGTAAAACTGCGATCGCTCGGGTCCGTCTTGTTCCTGGAACAGGTCTGCTGGTGATTAATGGCAAGCCTGGTGAAGAATATCTTCAAGGCAACCATGATTACCTCGCAGCAACAAAAGCCGCTTTGGAAACCTTGGGTTTAGAAGCGGACTATGACATCCTTGTCAATGCTCATGGTGGTGGTTTGACGGGTCAAGCAGATGCGATCAAAATGGGTGCAGCGCGTGCGTTGTGCGAATTGGATCCTGAAAACCGTTCTCCTTTGAAGAAAGAAGGACTGCTGACCCGCGATCCCCGTGCAAAGGAACGTCGTAAGTACGGTCTGCGTAAGGCTCGTAAAGCGCCTCAATACTCGAAACGCTAATCTTTTTTGGGCTAATCTTTTTGGGATTAGGGTTCGATCGAGATTATTGGAGTCAGCTCTGTTGAAATTGGGTTTGAGGCGGATAAACATTCGCCCTTACCTTGATCTAAATCATTTATTTTTTGTTAGGAGTTCAAGTCATGCCTAAGCCTGGAATTCATCCCCAGTGGTATGCCGATTGTAAAGTCGTTTGCAACGGCGAGGAAGTGTTGGTGGTCGGTTCGACTAAGCCCAACATGAACGTGGACGTGTGGTCGGGAAATCACCCGTTTTACACCGGAACGCAGAAGATCATCGATACCGAAGGTCGGGTCGATCGCTTTATGCGCAAGTACGGCATGAAGTCGCTCGAACAGTAGCTGTAGCGCTTTGTGCGGAGAATCTCGTTCCAGATGTTGGGGCGGGATTCTTTTTTGCTTTTAGACCAAAAAATTTTGTGTTGAACTGGAGGGATTTCCCATGGCTGAGTCATATCTTTTAGAAAAACTAAACTCCGTTGAGCAGACATTTAACGAGTTGACGAGAAGGCTTGGGGATCCCGACGTTGCGACCGATCCCGACGAATTTCAACGAGTGGCCAAGACCCGATCGTCCTTAGAAGAAACCGTCACCACCTACGAATCTTGGCGTAGGGCTAGCGAAAATCTGGTTGAAGCGCAGCAGCTTTACCGAGATTCAGCCAGCGATCTGGAGATGAAAGAAATGGCAGGGCTAGAGGTCCAGGATCTGAAAGAGTCGATCGTTACCCTCGAAAATCGTCTTAAAGTCCTGCTCCTACCCACCGATCCCAACGATGAAAAAAATATCATGTTGGAAATTCGGGCCGGAACCGGAGGCGACGAAGCCAGCATTTGGGCAGGCGACTTGTTGCGGATGTATACCTACTACGCCCAGACCCAAGGGTGGAAACTCAAGCTCCTCAGTGAATCCCTGGGCGATTCCGGCGGATTTAAAGAAGCCATTATCGAAGTCCAAGGCGATCGCGTCTACAGCAAACTCAAGTACGAAGCGGGCGTTCATCGAGTCCAACGTGTCCCAGCAACTGAATCCTCTGGCCGGGTCCACACCTCGACAGCCACGATCGCCATCATGCCCGAAGTCGATGATGTCGAAATCCATATTGACCCCAAAGACATCGAAATGAAAACGGCCCGGTCTGGCGGCGCAGGTGGACAAAACGTCAACAAGGTTGAAACCGCTGCGGATCTGATCCACAAACCCACCGGAATCCGTATTTTCTGTACCGAAGAACGATCGCAGCGGCAAAACAAAGAACGCGCCATGCAAATTCTTCGCGCCAAACTCTACGAAATCAAACTGCAAGAGCAGAACGATGCCATCACCTCTGAACGCAGGTCTCAGGTGGGAACCGGATCGCGATCGGAAAAAATCCGCACCTACAACTACAAAGACAGCCGCGTCACCGATCACCGCCTGAACCAAAACTTCACCCTGAGCACCGCACTCGCTGGGGACATCGAAGACATGATTCAAACCTGCATCGCCCGCGATCAACAAGCCCAACTTCAAGCCCTCGCCGCTGAGAGCGAAAGCTAACGCTAGAGCCATGCTCTAATGGGCGAAGCCGCTGTAACTGGGTCCTTGCCTTCGATCGCAAATGTCTTTGACTGACCGACTGTGCTTTAGCTTCCCTAGTCCCAAAATCCCCAAATCCCCATGGCTCGCTTCCTTCACATCGCAGACATTCATCTCGGCTTCGATCACTACGACAACCGCGATCGCACCAAAGACTTCTACCTAGCGCTCAAGGACGTGCTGAAGCGCTATGCCGTGGGAGAAAATGTAGATTTTGTCATCATTGCAGGCGACTTTTTTGAGCATCGCACCATCCAGCCTGCAATTTTAAATCAAGCGAAAGACTGCCTCATGCTGCTCAAGGAAGCCGGAATCCCGGCGATCGCCATTGAGGGGAACCATGATAACCGCCCTTACGGAACCGTGACCAACTGGCTGAAATATCTGGCAGACGATGGGTTGCTAATCCTACTTGAACCCGAAGCGCTGGACGGCAAAATTCAGTACGAGCCTTGGAATGAGCACTATCTCTCTGGCGGATATATTGATTTGTCTTGCGGGGTGCGGGTTCTGGGATCTCAGTGGTACGGATCCTCAGCCCCAAAAATGATCCAAACATTGGCTGATGCGATCGAAGAACTCCCAAAATTCGATGGTCAGACCGTGATGATGTTTCACCATGGCCTAGAAGGTCAAATCGCTCGGTATCAAGGCGCATTGCGCTACAACGATCTGCTCCCGCTGAAGACCGTCGGCGTCGATTATCTTGCGCTAGGACACATTCATAAGAGCTACCAAGAAGAAGGCTGGATTTTCAACCCCGGCTCTCTTGAGGCCAATAGCACCCAGGAAACCGAGTTCGATCGGGGTGCATTCCTGGTCACCATTGACGAATCCGGCATCATCGCAGACTTAAAAACCGACTACACCCAGCGATCGATCGTCAAACTCAAAGTCAAAACCACCGGAAACGAGACGCTGAACGAAGTGGAAGAGCGCGTCGTGGAAGCCGTACAGAAAGCCCTAAAGAGCAAAATCTTAGATCCTGAGAAGCAGCCGATCGTAGAACTCCGCATTGACGGCACCGTAGGATTCGATCGGCTAGACCTAGACGTCAAATCTCTACAGCAATCGTTACAAACCCAAACCAACGCTCTCATCTTTCTCCTGCGTTACAACGTCGATACCCTCGCCTTCGAGACACCTCTAGGCGAAACTGCCAGCCGCGCCCACGTTGAGCAAGAGGTCTTCACGGACCTGTTAGCCGCCCACAGTCACTATAAAGCGCGTGCGCCCCAGCTTGCCCAAGGTTTAATCGAACTCAAGGACCTTCAAATCCAGGATTATCCCGAAGCCGACCTCTATCACTTCGTCCAAACCCTTCTGGAACGCTGAACATGAGGCTCGGTGAGTTTTTGATTGCGAAATGTAACAGAACTTGAAGATGGATCTCAGGAACTCGGGCGGTTTTCTTTACAAATAGAGACGAAAAAGCTATATTGATTGCATCAGCTCGAAAGAGCTTAAACCAGTCCGAAAGGGTTGGAAGTCAGCTCTGGAGAGTGTGGTGTTAGGCCGAAAGGACTAACATTTGTAAATGCTATCCATACTAAAGAACCATGACAACTACCTTACAACGCCGCGAGTCCGCGAACGTTTGGGACCAGTTCTGTGAGTGGGTCACC
>JAYUJY010000134.1:0-24270 GCA_043764895.1 Synechococcales cyanobacterium
GCTTCGGTTGTAGCGGGTATTTTTGAGGCGAACGCAATGATTGAAATGAGAGTGACTGGAATTGCAATGGACGCGGCGACCCGAAGTCCGATCGTGCTACTTAAGGATGCGACGGGGAGACGTGCCCTGCCGATTTACATCGGCGAAGACCAAGCCAAGGCGATCGGGAGTGTCCTAAACCAGCTTGTTCCGCCCCGCCCCGGCACGCATGATCTCTTGATCAACCTGTTGGACGGTTGCAACATGCGTTTAGACAAGATCGTTATTCATTCCCTAAAGGACAATACGTTCTATGCGCTGCTCATGGTTCATCAAGGCGGTGCCGTTCGGGAAATCGATGCGCGTCCGAGTGATGCAATAGCACTGGCCCTTCGGTCTAATTGCCCCATTTGGGTGATGGAAGAAGTGGTTGCGGATGCGTCGATTCCGGTCGATCGCGATGCGGACGAAGCCGAACGTCGAGCTTTTCGAGCTTTTGTTTCAAATGTGAGTCCATCCCAGTTGATTCATCGCAGCGGATATGGCACCGTGTAAGCAATACAAATTGGTTGACGCGGGAGAATAACAGAGTGGGACAGGGATTTCTTCAGGTGCCGTTTGGGGTCTGGTACTCACAGGCGAAGCTGCTGCTCGAATTTACAGCACTCCTTTGGATCATCGCCATCGTTGATATCGGTTGCCTCAATCGATCGATTTTTAAAACGCTAGCCCGACCGCCTCGCACCTTAGGAGGCTTTTTTTACCTGCCAATCAGTAATCTGTTTCATAGCGATTGGAGCCATTTAGTCGGCAATACGACTTACCTATTGATCTTTGGGGGTGTCGTTGTGTTAAGCGATCCCGGCAAATTTTTAATGGTGACGCTGGTTTCAGCATTCGGGGTTGGGTGGGCAACATGGCTGTTTGGACAGAGCCGAACACGATATCTTGGATCCAGCGGTATTGTCTTTGGCTATTTGGGCTTTATTACGGCTCGATCGATTTTAGAAAGAGACGCGGTTGGCGCTGTGGTGTTGGCTTGGTTGCTCTTTTCTTTTTTCTTTGGATCAAAAGATTTCGTATCGAACTTGAATAGTGGCGATACATCTGTGGGGGTTGATAAAATTGTGCCCAATGTAAACCGCGCAATCTGGCAGTCCGGCGAAACCTTTTGGAGTGTGTTCCCAGGCGAAGACCCCCAGATGAGTTGGGAAGGCCATCTCTTTGGTTTGGTGAGCGGTGTTTTGGCAGCGCAGTATGGCAGTGTGCTGACGCCTTGGGTCAACCAATTCGCCGTATGGGTGCAGCAGGTTCGCTAGACAGTCTACGCAAATAGCCGGATGAGTTCCCGTTCGGCCAGTCGATCGATGTGGCAGGATTCTAGAAGTCTGGCGCTTTCGGGGGTGAGATGGGCGCAGAGGACTCGAACCTGCTGGAGGACGGAGATTTCGCGGCTGTACTCTTGCGGTTCCACTAATTGATCGACTTCCTCGGGGGTGCAGTGTCTTAGCCAGTGCAGGACCAGATTAAGGTTGGAGAGTGGATTGCGGAGTTCTTGGTAGAAGTAGTTGAGCAAGCCGTCTTCGCTGCCCGTTGAGGGAAGAACCGGGATGAGGGCAGGCGTGCTGAGTTGCTGAATGAGGGCCGCTTGCTTATTGAGACGGGCGGAGATTGCACCGAGCAACTCGTCTGCGGTAAAGGGTTTGAATAAATAGTCGTCTGCCCCTAGCTCCATGCCCCGCCGCATATCGAGTTTGGCCGTGTAGGCCGACAGAAAAATGAATGGGGTGGCTCGGGTGTCCGAATGCTCTCGTAGATTTTGCAAGACCTTGTATCCATCGACGTCGGGCATCCTGACATCACACAGGACAAGATCGGGATGGACATCGTGGGCGATCGTCAGTCCGATGCGACCACTTTCTGCTGAAATTGCCTTAAAGCCTTCAACTTCTAACAGATCAATCAATGACTCACGAACATTCAGTTCATCTTCGATGACAAGAATAGTTTTCATAAGAATAGAAGCACTCAAGGAAGATAGGGGACAGTAGTCTAGAGTGCCCAATCGTCTGCCCGAATCTCACGTTACCCCGGTGCGATCGGTTCAGCTTGGACGACAGCGGCGGCTAAAGGTTGGGTGGGAACAGGAATGGTGACGAGGAATGTACTGCCGTGGTTCTCTTTGCTTTCGACAAGGATGGAGCCGCCATGGATTTCGACGCATTGTTTCACGATGGATAGGCCGAGTCCGGTGCCTGGAATCGATCGGGCATTGCTGGCCCGATGAAAATCGTGGAATAGTTCGGCCAAGTCTTTTTCTGGAATCCCAATACCCTGATCTTGGATTCGGAACTGGACGGTTTCGGGCGTCAAGCTCAAGTCAAAAATAACCAGCGACCCGATCGGCGAATATTTGACTGCATTGGACAAGAGGTTGCCCAAAATATGAAACAGCAGCTTGCGATCGACCACGGGCTGCACGTCCGGCGGCAGCGAAGGGGCCACTTCATAAGTAAATACGATCGGGCAAATCGGCGCATCTTCCGGCTGCATTTCCGCAATGAGGTCTTGACAAAACTGAGCAATAGCGAGTGGTTCGGGCTGACAGGCGAGCCTGCCTGCGTCGGTTTCGCCGATGATCAAGACGTCATCCAGCATGTCATGCATTCGTTTGACTGCGCCGTGAATGCGCTGGAAGTAGAGTTCGCGGCGATCGGGTTCAAGTTTGGCTTCGTAGCGGTGCAGCAGTTCGGTAGAAAACAAAATGGTATTCAGAGGATTCCGAAATTCGTGAGACACCACGGCCACAAAGCGCGATCGTAACTCGTTGAATTCGCGTTGTTTGACCAGCGCCTCTCGAATCGCCTGTTCTGAGGCGTAGCGGGCTAAGGCAATCTCGATGGTGGTCATCAGGCTGTGATCGACAAAGGGCTTTGTTAAATAGCCAAAGGGATCCGTTAGCTTCGCGCGATCGAGGGTCTGGCTGTCGGTGTGGGCGGTCAAAAAAACGACGGGACAGGATTGCTGTTCGCGAATTTTTTGTGCGGCTTCGATACCGTCCATGGGGCCTCGAAGCCGAATATCCATCAAGATCAAATCGGGCTGCTGAGTCTGTGCTAGGGCGATCGACTCTTCGCCCGAACTCGCGACCCCGGCAATAATATATCCCGCGTGTTGCAAGCTCGTCTTGAGGTCCAAGGCAATAATACTTTCGTCCTCAACAATCAAAATTCTGGCCTTTTCTTGCATGGCTTAACCCTTCTCCTGAACCGACGAATCGGCAAATGTGATGCGAAATGATGTTCCCGGATGGCTCTGACAGGAGATGGTGCCACCGAGCTGCTGCGTTAAGCTATGAACGAGCTGGAGTCCTAAGGTGGATGCCTGTTGTAGGTTGTCTTGTAACGGGGCGCTACCGTTGAATCCCACTCCGTTATCTTGAACGATTAAGACGTAGTGGTCCTCCCCATCGAGGTAGAGCTGAATGTGAATTTCCCCCGCCAATTCTGCTGGAAACGCATACTTTAGCGCATTGGACACCAGCTCGTTAATGATTAAGCCGCAGGGAATCGCATGGTCGAGACTCAGGTACACCTCATGAATGGCCGATCGGATTTGAACGGGTTCGGTTGAGGTGCGATAGGACCGGAGCAAATCCTGAACGAGACTCGATACGTAGCTGCCAAAGTCGGCTCGGGCAAGATCGTCCGATTGGTACAGTTTTTCGTGAACCAAGGCCATGGCACGGACCCGGTTCTGACTGTCTTGAAAGGCATCTATTGAGAGATGGATTCGGCTAAGAACCTGTTGATCTTGAGTGTTCTCCTGTATATTCTCTTGAGCATTCTTAAGATGTCCGGATTGCAGCTTTAATAAACTGGAGACGACTTGCAAATTATTTTTGACCCGATGATGAATTTCTTTGAGTAAGACTTCTTTTTCTTTGAGCGATGCATGAATTTTTGCTTCGGCTTGCTGGCGATCTTGCTGGGCCAGATATTCTTGGATGATGACGGCGAGGTAGTCTACGATTTCGGCGAGGGTTGCGACTTCGTAGGGACTCCAGAGGTGGGCGTGGGGCATGTCAAAGCACAAGACGCCGAGTGTGGAAGGGCGTTGTTGAAGTGGCATGACCTGAAGCGGCATGATCAAAAGCGATCGAATCTGCTGCATATGCAAGTCAGGGGCGATGGTTTTGAGCATGGGTTCGTGCTGAACGTCTTCAATGATGATGGCTTGACGACGATGAAGCAGTTGCCAACCGTGGGTTGTTTGATTCAGGTTGAGACGAAACGCAGGGCGTTGAAATGCGGGTTCTGAGGGGGAAATAGCCGATTTTTCCTGGAGAATGCCCTGTTCCATGACGGCGTAAGTAATGCGTCGATCGTTGAAATAATGTCCCATCTGTTCGAGGGTATGAATAATAACGGCTTCGGCGGAGAGTCCGGCGGCGGTGCTTCTGGAGATGCTGCTGAGGATGCGCAGACAAATTTGACTCTCTCGGAGGCTGGATTCGACTTGTTGACGATGGAGCGTTTCTTGAGTGAGTTGAAGTTGAAGGGTTTCTAGTTGGGTTTGCAGTGATTCGATCGTGGGTTCGATCGGCGGGGAGGTAGCCAGCTTGGATTGGCTCACAATGGTAATGGGGTAGGGGTGATAATGGGGTAGGGGTGAAAGGTCAGAGGGCTTGAGGGTCGATCGCTTTGGTTTAAGCTTTCCCGCACATTGACTCCCTCCAACGGTAAAGTATATAGAACTATAAAGACATGTATCTCCGGTTAGGATTTGCCCCATGACAGTTTTTCCAAATAGCGTAGAGGCGTTGAGTGAGACGGTGAGACAGTACGCTGCCGATCGCACACCGTTTGCTCCGATCGGATCGGGGAGTAAGTTTTCCTGGGGAAATGGGTTGGCGTTGGACTCGTTAATGCTCGTCAGCACGGCGAAGTTGGATCAGATGATTGACCATGCGGTGGGCGATTTGACAGTAACGGTGCAGGCGGGGATGAAGTTTGGCGAACTGCAAACGCAGTTGAAAAAAGCAGGTCAGTTTGTTGCGATCGATCCAAGTTATGAGCCCCGTGCGACCGTGGGCGGCGTTGTAGCAACGGGAGATTCAGGGGCGCTGCGGCATCGCTATAACAGTGTGCGGGATATGGTGCTGGGGGTGGAACTGGTGCGATCGGACGGAGAGCGGGTTAAGGCGGGTGGGCGGGTGGTGAAGAATGTGGCGGGCTACGATTTGATGAAGTTGCTAACGGGATCTTATGGGACGCTGGGGATTGTAACTCAGGTGACGCTGCGGCTTTATCCGTTGCAGGAGTCGTCGCAAACGGTGTTTCTGTCGGGCGAGGCGAGTGCGGTGGCTCGGGTGATGCAGGCGCTGCTGAATTCGGGGTTGACGCCGACAGCGATCGATCTCTTGTCTGCAACGGTTTGCGGGAAATTAGATCTCTGTGAGCAATTAGTCTGTGAGCAATTAGTCTGTGAGCAATTAGATCGATCGGCTGCGATGGGGCTATTGGTGCGGTTCCAAGGATTGGCCGAATCGGTGACGGAGCAGGTGAAGCGTCTCAGTGCCTTGGGTCAGTCTCAGGGGTTGACGACCAGTGTGCCGTTGGCTGAAGATCAGCTTTGGCAGCGCTTGGGGCAGGTTTTGACGATCGACGATTGGGTGAATAGAGTGTTGTGCAAGTGGGCGGTGCGATCGGCAGAGACGGTGGCGACCCTTTCGTATCTTCAGGAAAAATTTCCAGAGGCTCTTGCTCGGTTTCATGTCGGCGGTGGGTTGGGGCAGGTACAGTTTCCTTCAGTGACAGCAGCGGATTTGTTGGAAGTGCGATCGTTTGTGGAAGCGCGGGGCGGGTTTTTGACGGTGCTCGAAGCGCCGGGTAAGTTGAAAGCATCCTTAGACGTGTGGGGGTATCGGGGCAATGGGCTAGGGTGGATGCGATCGATCAAGCAGCAGTTTGATCCGCAGGGGTTGCTGAGTCCGGGGCGATTGGGATGAAGCGCACGATTCACGACAGTTTCGCAAAGGAATGGATGCAGGAGCTTCTGGCTGATTTTGGCACGGTCGAAGTGGAGCATGAAGTATCTGGGGAGGTGCGCACAATTGATATTGTCTTTTTTCCTGATCCAATGGCCCACTCAAACCGTCAATCTCTGGGCCTTCTGGGCAAAATGATCGACTCGCCCTGTCTGATTGAGGCGTTTCGCAATGCGGTTCCGGAGTGGGAAGTCTGTAATTGTCGCGTCAAGCTGTTTGAATTTTTGGAAGAACTGCGTCGTCGTGCCAAACAAAAACAACAGACGATTCAAAAGTCCGATCGTCCATTTCTATGGATTGTGACGCCTACGTTTAGCGCGAATCTTCAAGCAGAATTTTGCGTCAGACAGAAGCCCGGTTGGAGCGAGGGCGTTTATTTCCTGCCCAATCCCGATCAAACGGCGATCGTTGCGGTTCACCAGTTGCCAAAAACGTTGGAGACCATCTGGTTGCGGCTCTTAGGCAAAGGGAAGATTCAGGCGGGGGCGATCGCTGAACTGATTGCATTGCCGCCGGGTCATCCTTATCGCCAAGAAACGATGAATCACCTCGCCACCTTGCAAATCAACTTCAAAGCACGGCAAAATAAGACCAAAGAGATTCGGGAGGTCATCATGAGTTTGTCAGTCGTATACGAGCAGTGGCGCACTGAGACGTTGGATGAAGGGCGACAAGAGGGACGACAAGAGGGACGACAAGAAGGGCGACAAGAAGGGCGACAAGAGGAAAAACGATCGCTTGCGTTGAAACTATTACAATCTGGGTCCGCAATAGACTTTGTGGCTGACATTACGGGCTATCGTTTAGAGGAGATTGAGAGGCTTCAAAGAGAGCTTGGGCGATCGTAACATTCGATCGTTTGTGCCAATGTCCGACCCGTTTACCCCACAAGAGATCACCCACCATGTCTCAACCCCAATCTGCGATTCTTCCCGTTGATGCGCCCTGTCAAGGACTCGGGTTTGATGCTTTCAATCCGCCGGATGCGAAGCTGATTGATGCCTGCGTTCACTGTGGTTTTTGTCTTTCGACTTGTCCGAGTTATCGGGTGTTGGGGACGGAGATGGATTCTCCGAGGGGTCGAATATATCTGATGGATGCTATTAATGAAGGTGAAGTGCCGTTTTCGCCTACAACGGTGAAGCATTTTGATTCTTGTTTGGGCTGTTTGGCCTGTGTGACGATCTGTCCGTCGGGAGTGCAATATGACAAGCTGATTGAATCGACGCGATCGCAAGTCAATCGCAACTTCGATCGTCCAATCATTGAAAAGTTAATCCGAACCCTGATCTTTAATCTATTCCCTTATCCCGACAGGTTGCGTGTTTTAATGCGTCCTTTAACGGTGTACCAGTCGATCGGTTTGCAACGATGGGTGCGATCGATGGGTTTTTTGAAACTGATTTCGCCGCAGCTTTCAGCGATGGAAGGGATGTTGCCAAAAGTGTCGCCGGAAGCGTTCCAAGATCTGTTACCCGAGACGATCGCACCTGTGGGACAACCACGTTATCGAGTGGGGATGCTCTTGGGTTGCGTGCAGCGATTGTTTAACCCGGCGGTGAATGCGGCGACTATGCGGGTGCTGACGGCGAACGGGTGTGAAGTTGTGATTCCAAAGAGCCAAGGCTGTTGCGGGGCGCTTTCTCATCATCAGGGCGAAGAGGACAGTGCGCGATCGTTTGCTCGACAAATGATTAACATTTTTGAGGCGAGTGACGTCGATTATGTGTTGGTGAATGCGTCGGGGTGTGGACATACGATGAAGGAGTATGGGCATTTATTGAAGGATGACGTGGAGTATTGCGATCGGGCGATCGCCTTTGTGAAGAAAGTGCGCGATGTGCAGGAGTTTCTGGTCGAGGTTGGGTTTACGGCACCGTTATCGCCATTGCAATCTGAGCCGTTAACGCTGGTGTATCAGGATGCGTGCCATATGATTCATGGTCAGAAGATTACATCCCAACCGCGAAAACTCTTGCGACAGATTCCGGGTGTAAAACTCAAGGAACCGATTGATGCGGCGCTCTGTTGTGGGAGTGCGGGAATTTACAACATTTTGCAGCCGGAGGTGGCTGAAGAGCTAGGACGACAAAAGGTGAACAACTTAACGAAGACCGGGGCTAGTGCGATCGCCTCTGCCAATATTGGATGCTATGTGCAAATTTCTAAGCATCTAGAACTCCAAGGAAAAGCGGTTCCTGTGTTGCATCCGATGCAATATCTAGACTTTTCAATTCAGGGGATATCGCTTGAAGAGGGGCTGAACACGTTGGAATAGGTCTATAGCAATCCGAAATCACTTTAATCGGGGCAAAAGGAACTAAATTATAACCTTTGACACAAAATGCTTTACAAACCCCCCAAGCCCCAAATTTAGGAGCTTGGAGGATATTATCGATGTGATTTTAGTCCTTAGTCGTCATCATCATCACGATCGTTATCGCTATGGCCAGGATTAGCACTACAGACTTTGCTCCCATTGCCTCTGCTTTTGCACTTTTTCTTCTTGTCATCGTCGTCATCCCGGTCCCGAATGATTGACACCTGTTGACTCTGACTGATCTGTTGGCTGACTTCATACATGGAAGTAGTGCTACTACTCACATTGATAGTGCGGATGAGCGTTCCAGGTAAGGCACTAATCGATCGCGTCAGACTACTGTTAAAAACCGAAAAGACTCGATTGACTAACGTGAACGCCCCGGTGTTGAAGGACGATGGGTGGACGCAATTGGATTGGGGACGAGGATATCCGGCGATGTTAAAGGACTGAAGATCAATGCTCTGTGCTTGACGCAAGAAGGTCACTTGAGAATTGGTATGGCGACTGGTGCGGGTAACTCGGGTGAAGTAGTCATACACCACACTTCCACTATCCATTCTAAAATCTTCATCCGAATCGACTCCATAAATCGTGCGGACGACCCCAAACTCCGAAGCGCGATCGCCCAGAACTAACGTCACTGCGGTCCGCTGTGCGAGAAGTTCAAACTCGCTGTATCCGATGAACTGGTTATCTTCTGAAAACAACCGAACGACGACCCGATCGCCTGCCTTTACCCCTTTCATAAATTGCGCTTTCGATAAATCTTTTAATTTATATTTAAAATCGCCGACTAATCGTTCCGCTTGGTAGCCTTGGGAAATCCGGGACTTCAGCGACACTCGGGCTGTGACTTTCTGACTGCTCCGAGATTTTTGGGCGATCGTCAGATGAAATCCCCGGTGTTCTCTTTGATTGGATGCGTTTGTATCAGTTCTATCATCATCATCCGATCGCCACGCTACGAGCTGTGTGGTTTGGGTTTGGGCGATGCGCGTAAACGTTTGGGTTTGCTCATATTCAACCCGTTGATCGCGGTTGCGCCCTTCTTCGTCATAGCGGAACATTGCCACCGCTTTCAGTTCCACTGTGTCAAGATCCGAAACGCCTAATTTTTGTTTAATCTGTTCGCAATCCACGGACTCGGAGGCCAACACCGTTCGACCTGTGGAATTGGTCACTAATCTTGCCCCTTGACTAGTATAAACTTGTACCCATTCACTGTTTTGTTTTGCGTAAAGGACATATACCGCATTGGCATAGGTAGTGATAGGTTTATCTTGAATATCCATTTGCATTACCAGTTGGTTGGACTGGGTGAGACGGGCAAGATAAAGGTTGGCTCTCCAGCTTTTTTGCTGTTGATAGGTTTTGGCTTGAACAGGCTGAATAGAAGACTGTGAGAAGATTTGTCCCCCCACAAGGGACATTAAAGTTAGCGCTGCAAAGACCGCTTTTTTGACCCGAATTAAGGTGGAAGGTGTAAGAAGACGATCGTTCATAAAACTCCAAAATCCTTTTTCAGATGAATGCCGATCAGACATTGCGAGACTCGAACCCTAAGGGTTTGCCTACAGCAATGTTTGATTTAGTACACAGATTCGCCATACGTTTTATGACTTGCGATTGGGGGAGAGGTTCCTTAAAATCCCTCTATCTTCAGGTAGAGATTGTCAGCCAGCATCTATCGGAGTCCTTTGATTAGCTCCCTTACCGGAACTGTTCTATACTAATGACAGGCTATCTAACACGGATATAAACCCTGACGTTACACTACTAAAATAACTATGAAAACTACAGCACTATTCCCAAACACGATCGCCCTGACGTTATTTGTAAGTACGATCGGTGTCTTTGGAAGTCTGCTTTTGCCTGCTAGCGCTCAGAGTGGAAACTGGGTCAATCAAAAATGTGAACGGACTCCAGCTCCAGCCCCTCGAAATGGCGACGGATTTTTTAAAATTGATTATAAATTCATTTTGAACGCAGAACGTAAAAATCATTGGATGTATGCGGCAAGAGGCAACGACGGTTCCTATCTATTCTGTACCTCACGCCCCAATTACCAGAATGCACGTCCACTTAACCATCCAAACTTGAATTTCCCTTTTGTCG
This sequence comes from Synechococcales cyanobacterium, assembly GCA_043764895.1. Taxonomy (GTDB): domain Bacteria; phylum Cyanobacteriota; class Cyanobacteriia; order Leptolyngbyales; family Leptolyngbyaceae; genus JAAFJU01. Next base: position 10,467 of record JAYUJY010000134.1, read on the forward strand.
ATCGCATCACTCAATCAAAACCCAACTCACCCGTCTTCAGCATCCTAATTCGTGAAGGCAACGGTCGCAATCCCAAAATCACTCCAACTCGTCTTGATATGAACAATCCAAAGCAACCGATCGTCACTCCTGAATAACGGCTATGCTGATTCCTCTTATCAACGATCAAAACACGATCTTAACCAATAAACTTCGTCAAATAACGCGGTTGATCCACATCCAATCCCTTGACCACCGCCCAATCGTACGCTAAAAGCTGCAACGGGAGCACTGTCACAAAAGGCATTAGCCAATCCGCCACAGATTCCACCGAAAAACCCATCCCTGAACCGATCGCATCATCCCGTCGATCGATCGTCATCACCGGACTCCCCCACGATCGAAACCGCGTAAGATCAACCCGCATCCTCTCATCGGGCAATAGCGCAATAATTGGAAGGCTCGGGGACACAATCGCCATCGGACCATGACAAAAATCTCCAGCCCCAACCCCTTCCGCATGGACATAACAGGTTTCCTTAAGTTTCAACGCGCCTTCTAAAGCGATCGCCGTGTGCAACCCACGACCCAAAATCACCACCGACTCCGGCACCCATCGCGCCGTCTCCCGCTGCTCCAATCGTTTTAACGTCTGCGCCATCGCATCAGGAAGCTGAAAGAGATCCGATCGCAACGCCTGAACTTGAGTTGGCGTTAGCGTTCCTTTCGCCTCAGCCAACATTAGCGCCAACCGTGCCAGAATCACCAACTGCGCACTAAAACTTTTCGTCGCCGCCACCGCCCCTTCCGCCCCCGCAGGCATCACAATGGTCCAATCCGATCGCAGTCCCAACGGCGAACCCGCTTCATTTACAACACTCAAAATCTTAAGTCCTATTGCCCCCGGAAGAGCAGATGTCTTCCTTTGGAATGACTCTATTTGGCGCAATGTCTCCAAGACATCTTTAGTTCTTCCTGACTGACTAATCGCCATCACCGCCGTTCCCGGTTCCATCAGCACAGCGCGATCGCACCACTGGGAAGCATCCACCACTCGTACACTCACCCGCGCCAACGACTCAATCCACTCCTGGGCCACCAGTGCCGCATGACGACTCGACCCGCACGCCACAATCGTTATCCGCTCTGCCGCAAAGAACCAATCGGGAACGTCAAGCTCCAACGCGATCGATCGTCGCACCACATCCGGCTGTTCATGAATGTTGTGTAGCATCACGGGCGGTGGAGGGATTTGGCTCATTATGATTTAATTGTTATCTGTAGATGCGAGTAATCGATCGCAATTGCAACACTGACAGCAGCATAACAAAAATTGAATCCAGGCTTCCCGGTTTTCGACGCTGTTTGAAATCATGGACCTCGCAATACAGCCACTCCACCAACCGCCGCCGCACCGATAAATTCATTCCCAAAAATTCAATCCCCACCCGCGACAACCCCTTCCGATCGGGCATCGATCGCACCACCCGTCCCTCCAGCACCAAGCTCTCCTCGGGGAACTGGATTTCTACCCGATCGCCCACCAACAGATCGCCTAGTGCAAGACCGCCCTTCCGCACAAAAATCTCCGCGCCCCCTTCAGAAATATTCCCCGACATCCCAGGCATTAAATGGCCATCAACATGACTATCCACAAGAAGTTCACAGGGAGAATTTAACGGGAATCGATCCATCACGCGCCGTACAGGCTGGTCTATTGACGCCAAAATCGCTACCGTCAGCAGCACACTGTTGTAGCTCAACCAAAATACCAGCGGCAACAACTGAGCATCCGGCAGCAAATGCCACCAGCCCGCCGCCCCGCCCCCCATCTTCAGCACCAGCCCGCCCACATTCAGCACCAAAATAACCATCAACGGCACCGTAATGGCCCAATTGTAGCTGCGTCCCGATGCCTTAACGCCCTTGCGAGTCACCTTGCTGACCTTCCCGAAGGGATTTCGCACCAACTCCCACATCCGCACCGTCGCCGGAATGCAAAAGATCAAGCCATAGACTTCCGTCCAAAAATATGAACTCCGATAGTCCGAACTCCACCCCTGCACAATGATACTCAGCACCCAGAACGGCAAAAAGAAATACACAATTTCACCCAAACTCGTCAAGTAAGGCGCAACTCCGGTATACAAACTCACCAGCGGACACAGTAAGAAAATCAACCGAACTACTGAACTAAAACAATGCACCCACTGCTCAAACAAAAACGATCGCTGTCCCCAATCCAACCGCTCCCATAGCTTCAAATCCGGACAGTGATACACCTGAAAGTTTCCCTGAAGCCACCGCAAACGCTGATCCACAAAATCAGCGCACATCCGCGTTGATTCACCCATACTCAACGTTTCATTCAAATACACGATCGTCTGCTTCTCCATCAGCATCTTCAGCGACGTCTGATAGTCCTCTACGCAGCATTGGGTATAGTAGCCGCCAATGGCTTCGATACTCTCTCGCCTCACCACATAGCAACTCCCACAGCAAATCACACTATTCAGCGCATCTCGATGAGGTTGAATCGCCCCAAAAAAACTTTCCAAATCATTGGGCAAAAAGCCCCCTAAGCCTAGATTTCGGGCATGAAAATCTGGATTATAAAAGTTTTGAGGCGTCTGGACCAGGCTAATGGACGCATCTTGAAAAAAACCGATCGTCCGCGTCAGGAAGTTCTTAAATGGCACAAAATCAGCATCCATTAATGCAATCAATTCACCATCCGTTTTGGGGAGTGCGTGATTCAGATTTCCCGCTTTAGCATGGTCATTATTGGGACGAGTGATGTAGTCACAGCCTAGTTCTCGGGCCAGTTCACGAATATGTTCTCGTCGGGTATCATCCAGAATATAAATGCGCTTATTCGGATAATCCATCGCCTGTGCGCCAATCACCGTCCGACGCACGATATCTTCTGGCTCGTTGTAGCTCGGCACAAAAACATCAACCGATGGCGCATACTGTCCTGATTTGACATTCACTTCATAGCGATCGGCCTGACGCTTGCGAAGTGACTCCGTGGAAAAAATGGTCTGCATCGTATGAAACGCAAATGACAATAGACAAATGCATTCCGCAACGTAGACCACAACCGTAAAGACAACGCTAAAGGGATGACCAAAATTCAACGACGACACCGATCGCCAGGTCAAATATCGCAATCCCAAAACAAGCAAAATAGGTTTCACGATCAGTCGCGTTCCATTGGTCGCTGGAATGAATCGTAAGATAAACCCTGCGGCCAACACTAAAACAAATGGCAAGGCGATCGCATCACCATCAGGAAAGTTTAACCAATCCGGAATCAGACGCGCGTCTAATGGATTCACTAGATAATCCAGAAACAGCGTCGGTCCCCCACTACTCCACTGACTATAGAAAAATAGACTCCCCGCGACCACCACACTGAGCCAAAAGAAGCCCTTAATCCAACGCGAAATTTGCACAATTTTCCTCACTGTTCGAGTCTGAAGCGATCGGTCTTCTAACGCTTAGGCAGCCACCCGAGAAGTCCATTCGTCTTTGCTTTTTCAGGAAGCTGAAACGTCACCCGTCCGGTGTAGCCGATTGAACAGAGATTGCCCGTTCCAGAATCATCCGTCAGAACAGCTTGAACGGGATCGAGTTCGACGCGCACTTGACTGTAGCGAGGGAGATTGGGTGCGATCGGCGTTGCGACTTCTTGGCCTGCGCTTAAGCGTCCCACGCCCGATCGAATCGTCTGCACCTTCCCACGCAAGAGCGTGCCATCCTTTGCTCCAGTGAGTCGAATGTCCGCTAGCATTCCTACCTGCAATGCATTCACTTCACCCTCGTCTACCAACGCATCTACCCAGCGCGTCTTGCAGTCAGCCACCTGCGCCAACACCTCTCCCCGCTGCACAAACTTTCCTTCTTGAGCCATCATTTTCCACAGCACCCCCGACAACGGCGCGTTCACCACAACCTGCTGACGTTGTTTTAGATCGGCTTTGGCTTGTACCCACTCCATTTCTCCGTCGCGGATTCTTTGCTTCAGACTCGCAATTTCAGCGCGTCCATCGGCAATTTGGATTTGCAACTCCTGAACCCGAATTTTGGGATCGTAGTTACTGCGAGTTTTTGAAATGGACAATCCCTGTTTTGCTGCCTCATCACTCACCCGGAGCACTTCGATTTGGGCTTCAAGGGATTTGACTTCCTGAATGCGTTGGGCAATTTCAGCCTGCGGAACGTCGAGGGAAGCTCTCGGCATGGCCCCTTCTTTGACGAGTCCTGACATCCGATCGATTTGAACTTGAGAAAGACTCATCCGGGCACGCACGGCGGCAATCTCAGCATTGAGTTGTTGAATGCGCACCGACGTATCCGATTTCACGAGTTCAACCTGGGCCACATCATCCACTGAGGCGGAGGCTGCCAACGTAACCAATCGATCGACGCGTTCTTGGGCGCGGACAAGATCGGCGCGGGTTTGATTCAGACGGCTTTTGCTTTCCTGCATCGGAAGCTCGTTTAGCCGATCGTTGCGCACGGAAAACATCGGCATCCCCACGACAATCGGTTCGCCAGTCCGACCCGTTACCGTCGTCAACGTGCCTTCTTCCGGAGCTTTGAGATCCACCAGTGTCCCGTTAACGACTGCATCGACACTGACCACGGAGGTCGATCGAGTTTTTAGAAATTGCCACGCCCACGCCCACAGCGCAACGCTAACAAGCAACATTACGCCATTGGCAACTGGAGAACGCCAAGCACCATAGCCCTTCGGAATCGAAATAGGTTGTGCAACCATGTCAGACCTCGCTTAAGACGATCATCACGTCAAGATTTGGATAAAGAAAAACTGTCTAGTCTTAAGCAAGAATACGGACCCGTCCATGAATCAAGCAAGACTCAAGCGATCGAATTCATGGGATATTCACGGGAGCGACTTTCTAGAAAATTGCCGAATGTTCTAAAAAATCGCACTCATCTCTGCCGCTTGACTCCGGAGGCTGAGACTAGCAATGAAGGCAGGCTTGAGAAGTTGCATCCGTCTTTTGATAGAAATTTATTGAGTGTATTTGCGGATGATGTGGGAAAAGCGAATTCCTTGTTACGGAGGGTTCACACTACCGACACATTCTAAATTCAGGGTCACGATCACATCACGATCGGAGGTCACGATCGATCGTCGGGTTCCCGTTGTAGTCGGATCATATCTTCGGCGGTCGATCGGACGGTTTTACAAATCGCATCTAGGGGCAAATCGTTGCGATCGATGCCAAAGGGATTCTCGATTTCGACGCCGATTTCTTCAATGCCGAGCAGAGTGAAGCTCACAATCATCACTACCGGAACAGCAAACCAACCCAAATCTCGCACCGTTTGAAACGGTAAAAACAAACAATAAATCAGTAATAGTTGTTTCAAATGAATGGCATAGGCCAACGGCATCGGCGTTTTTAAAATGCGTTCACAGCCGCCCACTGCACCCATGATATGGTCTAAAATCTCAGTCATTCCCACCAGTTCATGAACCGTTAACCGCCCTTTTCGACATTGCTCCTGCAAATAACGGCCCACCCAAAACGCAATTTCCAAAGGAACGTTGGCCCCACTGCCTAACTGCACCCACCGATCCTCGCCCACCAACGATCGAATCTCTACGCAAAGTGGCTCACCTCTCAAATGATGCTTCGTCGCAAAACTCAAGGCCACCAATAACCGAATCGATCGCACCTTGTGGTCTCGGTCCTCATTAGATTTTTCGTCCACCGCCACCAAAATACGTCGCGCTAAGTTCCGCGTCCCACCCGTAATCGTGCCCCAACATTTCCGCCCTTCCCAAAACCGATCGTAGGCGGTATTGGTCCGAAAAACCAAGAGCAAGCCGAGGACAATACTGGGGATAATATTGTCCTTCAGCGGTGGGACCATCTGCATCCCATTTTTCGATAAAATCACCACCAATGCCGCAAACAACCCACAGACGATCGATCGTGGAAGCACAGTCTGCACCACCGATCCGCGCATCTGCACCGCCATCCGCCACCACCCTATCCGATCGCCCATCCCGAAACCCCAACTACTTTTCGCCCGACAAATTTTACCAGCTAAACTTACCCGTTAAAACGGTGATCCGGGTTGCGCCAAAAACTCCAACTCTTCTGGAGTACTGACCCGCCCCAAAATCACATTGCGATCGGGAAAACGCCCAAAGCGATCGATCACGTCATAGTGTCGCACCGCATCGGTATAAAACTGGCCTAACTCCGGATCGCCTTGGTACTGACTCATCTTTTCGAGAGCGATCGCCTGGTTCCCACGATCCTCGCTGTACTCAAAGGGAAAATAAAACGAGAGTCGAGGAATAGGATGAAACTCCTGATCAAAATCCAAATTCAACGCATGATCCGCCGCCATCAACGCCATTCCATCACTGCTAAATGATGCGGGTGTCCCGCGATACATATTTCGAGGGAACTGCGCCAGCAACACCGCCAAGGCCAAGCAGGTATTGGGCTGCTCATACCACGACAGCATTTGACTATTCATGGCTTGATTGTGCAACCCGACAAATCGCTCCCGAATCGCCGCATCAAAATTCGTGTCTCCCCCAAACCATTCCTCCGATCGCAGTTTAGGATTGTCCTCCCATCCCAAATCAAACCAATAGCTCAAAATCCGATTAGCCTGCGCGATCGTCGTCATACCCAAACACCCTAAGAGACATTGCAATGCACCATGGCATCGCTCACAATATAAACTAATACCTTACATAGATATGGGTTATGACGGTGGACACCAGCAACACTCCGCACGCTAACCCGACTTTTTGGGTCCGCTTTTCTCGTTTGTTCGGCGGCTTCCAGCTATCTCCGGAGACTATTGTGCTGCTCTTGGCCTTTGTGGTCGGGACCGGGGCCGGGATGGGGGTTGTTACGTTTCGCTACCTGATTGATCTCGTTCATCACTTTTTTTATGCCGACTTAATTGGCGTTTTTTCGCGCGCGGGAACTTGGACGCTTGCCCTGATGCCCTTACTAGGCGGCATGATTATTGGGGCCATGCGGTGGCGCTGGAAGGAGTTTGGGCCGGGACTTTCCGCCCTAGTGACGGCGGTCCAAAACGCCCAGGAAATCTCCGTCACACGTCCAGTAACCAAAATGGTGGCCGCTGCAATTTCCCTTGGGTCTGGGGCTTCTCTTGGACCCGAAGGTCCCAGCGTTGAGATTGGCGCAAACCTCGGACTTTTGCTGGGGCAAGCGTTGCGGGTGTCTCAAGAACGGCAGCGGCTCCTGCTCGGGGCGGGGGCAGCAGCAGGCATTGCGGCAGGCTTTAATGCCCCGATCGCTGGGGTCTTTTTTGCGCTAGAGATTGTGCTCGGAACGACCTTTGCGACGTCGAGCGCCAGTGTAGTGCTGCTGTCTGCGGTCGTGTCGTCGCTGATTGCCCAGATTGGACTCGGCGCAAAACCTGCATTTGAGCTGCCGATTTATGAAGTACGGAGTCCATTAGAACTGCCGCTGTATTTGGGACTGGGGCTATGCGCGAGTCTTGTTGCAATTCTCTATACCCAGCTCAACACCACCTTTCAGAAAGCCTTTCAGGGCCAAGTTCCGTCTGTCGAGTGGCTCACCAAAATCCCCCGAGAGGTGCAGCCGATTTTGGGCGGACTGTGCGTGGGGCTGGTGTCACTGAAGCTACCTCAGATTTTGGGGATTGGGTACGAGACCATTGAAGCCGTGCTGCGAGATGTTCAGTTTTCGTTTCCGCTGCTCTTGGCTCTGCTGGTGAGCAAGTTATTGTTAACGGCGCTGTGTTTGGGGAGCGGGCTGGTGGGCGGAGTGTTTGCGCCTGCGCTATTCTTGGGGGCGACCTTGGGAGCGGCCTATGGGTCGCTGCTGCCGAAGATCCTGCCCATGTTTGCGGATAGCATTGCCGGACCGCCTGCCTATGCCATGGTGGGAATGGCCGCCGTCCTTGCCGCCAGTACGCGCGCGCCCTTGACGTCGATTTTGTTACTGTTTGAGCTGACGCGGGACTATCGCATTGTATTGCCGTTGATGGCGGCGGTGGGGTTAAGTGTGTGGGTTGTAGAGCGGATTAAGCCGAAAAATGAAGTTGTTCCTGAACCCGCAACGATGGAAGTGAACGCTGCACCGTCAGCTCCGGACCCCAAACAGTTGTTTTTGCAGCGATTATTGGTGCAATCGGTGATGCAGCCCCACTACCTCATCGTGGCCAATACCTTATCCATCATCCAAGCGGGTTCTCGGCTGACCGATCGATCGAGCCATAGTGCCATTGTCGAAGATCAAGATCACATCATTATTGGCATCGTAACCTTACAGGATATCAACCGCGCAATCGCTCGCTGGGAAGCTAACCCGATGGAAGACGAAACGCTCCATCAGCAGTCCATCAGCACCATCTGCACGCCAAAAATCCTTTATGCTTACACCGATGAACTCGTCAGCGATGCGATCGATCGGATGGCCACACGCGGATTACGGCAGCTTCCTGTCTGCGATCGCACCCTACCCGAAAAAATCCTAGGGTTGCTGGATAAAGATTCTATTCTCAGCAACCTCAGCGTGACCCAAGCCGAAGAATCTCTCAAACCCTATCTCAACCTCGATCCAAGCCCGGATCTAGACCCGGATATTAGCCCCGATTCTAGCCCGACCCTAAAATATGATGACGTTAGCGTGCTTTCCACATCCCTGTAAACATCATCAGCATTCCGCCCAGGAAAATAGCCCCCGCCAGCCCAACAGGCAACACCGTCATCCAATCAATATGGCTCAAAAAATCGGTATTCATCATGACCTCCTAGGCCGCTGAATCTAAAATAAATCTTAGGTAAATCGGGTCGTCATTGGATTGGGCTGAATTAAAAACGGAGTCCGGAATCGAATGCTCGATCGCCCATGACTCCGCTTTGACTCGTTGACACCCGACTCGTTGGCCTATAACCCATGGTCTATCAGCCATCACCCTACTGAGCAATGGAGTCCCTAGGTCCAACCTTGATGCCTAATCGTCTTCGCCATCAATCTGTTTCAGCTTGATATGCTTCCGCCCTAGGGTGATTTCAAACTCATCCCCAGAGTGAAGTTCCATCTGCTTCGTGTAGGCCGCCCCAATCAAAAGGTTGCCATTGGACTGCACGCTGATGCGATAACTCGCACTACGTCCGCCCCGACTGGTGCCCGTTTTGCCCGTCGGCAGGATATCCGCCGCATCAATCAAGGCATTCTGGAACTTCATGATATTCACTCGTTCCAAACCATTCTTGGTCTGGGTGAAATATCCGCAAGCTTTCGCTTTTTCGTCCTTACTGTAGGACTCCATTTCCTTTACTTTCTGAAGGAGTTCTTCACCAGTTAAGGGTTCAACTTTCTTTTTCTTACTCATGGACGGATTCGTCTTCCCTAGCAGTTGATTACAGTATGTTCATTCAAGCATTTAACTAACGCAATGATATTACATTCTGACAGTTTGGAAACACCTTTATCCGGAGGTTTTACAAAGTTTCTTCAAGACCTTTGTCTAACTATTCGACATTTTTTCGCTCTCAGCGGCCTGATTGCCCGCCAAAGTCACCGCCAAAGTCACCGTCAAAGCTATTTTTAGAACCCCAGTTGGATTCGAGTCTATCTATCCATGAACCCGTTCTCCGATAAAATATCAGGATCGCCCGATCGCACTCGCATTCTGTCGAACTGCATCGATCGGGTTCATCCTTGAAGCAAACCGTACCTGTCAATTTCTATGGCCCTCCCAACCCTCACAAGCAACCCGGTTTATCCCGTCGTCTGGAAAGACAACAGAGTGATCCTGATTGATCAAACCCGAATTCCCGCTGAATTGACCTACGTTGAAGTGACGGGTTCCGCCGACATGGCCCAGGCCATTCAGATCATGATCGTCCGAGGTGCTCCCGCCATCGGAGTCGCAGCGGCCTATGGAATCTACCTCGGCGCAACGGAAATCAAGACCGACGATCGCACCGTGTTTTTGTCAAAGTTAGATGACATTGCCACCCTGCTTCGAGCAACCCGGCCCACCGCCGTCAATCTGTTTTGGGCGATCGATCGAATGATGAAAATAGCCCGTGAGACGTCCGGAAGCCTAGATGATCTGCGCCACCATCTATTGCTCGCTGCTCACCAGATTTGTCAAGATGACCTCGCTACCTGCAAAGCCATGGGCGACCACGGCCTTACCGTTCTCCCAAACCAGCCTGAAAAGCTGCGCCTACTCACCCATTGCAACGCCGGGGCACTCGCCACCGCAGGCTATGGCACCGCACTGGGCGTCATGCGATCGGCTTGGACCGCAGGGCGTTTGGAACGGATCTATGCCGACGAAACTCGTCCCCGGTTACAGGGCGCAAAGCTGACGTCTTGGGAATGTGTTCAAGAAGGCATCCCCGTCACAGTCATCACGGACAACATGGCGGCCCACTGCATGAAGCACGGCATGATTGATGTCGTAGTCGTCGGAGCCGATCGCATTGCCGCCAACGGAGACGCCGCCAACAAAATCGGAACCTACAGTTTGGCGCTGGTCGCTCAAGCGCATCAGGTTCCGTTTTATGTCGCAGCCCCGCTCTCGACGATCGATTTCACCATGGACGACGGGACTCACATCGAAATCGAAGAACGCGATCCGGCAGAAATTTACCAAATCGGCGAAACGGTGATCTGTCCGATGGACGGAGTGGATTACTTCAATCCAGCCTTTGATGTCACCCCTGCGCACTTGATCGCCGGAATAATCACCGAGTTTGGCGTGTTCAAACCCGAGGATCTAAAATCCGCGTTGTTTAACAAACAGGCTCGCTAGTCGTCTGCGGCTTAAGTAAGTGCGGCTTAAGTAAGCTAGGTATTCAGAGCCTCTTCGTTAGGTTTGGGGCACGGCGTGCCATGCCCCTACAGATCCGGGTTTCAGAGACTGTAGGGACATGGCTATGCCGTGTCCTAAACCCAACGAAGAAAAGATCACGGTCTTATTTCCGTCGCGCAGCACTAGCACGCCATAACGTCACCTCGTTGTAACATCACCCCGTTGTAACATCACCTCGCTGTAACGTCACCGTAACGGTTGTTCCCCGATCGCCCGTTACGGGAGGACTCACAATCTCCAGATCGCCGCCCATTTTCCGGAGCAAATCACGGGCGATCGCTAGTCCTAGTCCCGTGCCTGGAATCCTAGAGTCAGCCTGCACCCCTCGAAAATGCCGTTCAAACAACCGAGGTAAATCCGCTGCGGGAATCCCATGGCCGTTATCGGTGATATGGATCCGAAGCATCGCGTCAACGGTCGCGTCATGAGTGTGCGAGGGCAGTTCGAGCGTCAGGTCAATTTTTCCTTCGGGAGGCGTGTATTTGCTGGCATTGTCTAGGAGATTGCTCAACACTTCTTCTAAAGCACTCGATTCTCCCTGGATCCAAAGCGGATAATCGGGAATATCCTCGCTCAATGTTTGATTTCGATCGTCGGTTACTGCCCTGGCACTCCGCAGCGCTGGGAGCAGCACTAACCGCAAATCGATTTTCTCCACCGTCAATGCACGGCCTAAAGACGACTCCGGCAAACTCAACACCCCCGATGGAAGGGCCAATTTCTGATCCGGTTGTTCCGTCGTCCGATCCACCACCGCCTCAAACTGCACCAACAACGCCTGCAATCGATCGCTCTCTCGGACAATGCTACTAGCGACCTCTCGATTGCTATCGGTTTCCACCAAGCGTTTCATCAACAATTTTCCAAAGGTCCGCATCGCCGTCAGCGGATTTCGGAACTGATGCAAGAGATTGTCTATCAGATCTTTTTGCTGACCGTACATCAGACGTTGCTGTTGCTGCTGGACATCAAGCTGCGTATCGAGCCACTGCGATCGTCGATCCATCACACAGGCCAATGTCAGTGTCTGTCGAATGGCATCGATTTGAGACTGCTCCTGATCCGTAATCGCTCGATCGTGTTCGGCCACGAGCACTCCCACCACTAAATCTTCATGAACTAAGGGCAACACTAATTGATGGGCATCCCGCCTAGGACTAGACGAAGAACTCGCATCGGGCCTAGCATATTCACTGAAGAATTCAGCCGTGGGATCATCAGCAAAGGACGATTCGGGGATCCCCGTCGGTCGATCGACCCGCAAAGCCTTACCCCCCGGTCCTAACGGCAACCGAGACCCGGAGCGATCCCCGCGCACTGAATCTGGACTAACCGCCACGGGATAAAGCCTTGGCATAGAGCCTTCTATCCCAGGCTCCGTCCAGGATTCAGTCAAATAGACAATCGCACTTTTCACCTCAAAACTTTTCGCAAGAAGTAAAAGTTGCGCCTGACAAATCGCAATCAATGAATCACTCGCAGGCATCACCATCACCCACCGCCTCAATCAACCTTTTCATGTATCACCACCAAACATTTCTGGATTTGGGATTGACTTTCAGTCTTTGTAACGAGTAACTTATGGAAGTTGTCTAAATTAACGTTTCGTATCTCTCGTTACAGTTCGTATTGACTTTCTACAGAGTCATTATGACCTACCTGAATGCCTAAAATTCGTAAATGTTGAGTTTTCAACAGATTAGTGTCGAAGCATTTCGTAACGTGTAGATGAGGCATTAACTCATTGATATTTCGGTGAAACACCGACTATACTCATTGACAGATTTGTGACAGGAACAGCAACATCGAAGCAGTTTCACAGGAGGTAAGGGGTTTGGCAAGGAGACGTAAGCGGAAAAGTCGTCGTCGTCAGGAAGGACGACGCATTCTAGAATGTGTGCCTCAATTTAGCATTGATTGTGGTGATGATAAGCCGGTCACGGCTGCACGGAGATTCATTCACGCTGAGGGTGTCCTACCCCCCGCTCTACTGCTCGTTAAGCGCAATGAGCACACGACCGATCGCTACTTCTGGGCCGAGAAAGGTCTATTTGGTGCTCAGTACGTTGAAGAGAATCACTTCCTCTTCCCGAGTTTGCGCCAGATGGAAGAAGATAGTGAAATGGTTGCTGTTGCGGCTATGTAGCCCTACATCTATAGCCTTACAGGGGTCGTAGTTTTAGATCGATCGGGCTTAATCACTAAATTTGACTTCTTCACAAGGCTTTACTTATCTATAATGGATGAGCAAAGCCTTTTTTGTAACCTTTTTTTGTGACCCTAGGCTAAATTCAAGGCTCTCTAGTCTCCCATACCTTAGTCTCCCTCTAGCAGCTCTAACCCTAGCGTCTCTCGCAGGGACTCGACCTCATCTCGGTGGGCCTGAAGCGTAATCACGCTAGTGCTCTCCTTAGTGTCTGACTCCAAGCGAAAAGAAACCAATTCCGGACGGTTCGCTTTTTTCCAATAGAAAAACCCGGCACCGGGCGCGATCGCCAACAATACCCACCAAAAAACACCCCCATCTGGGAGCGTCATCTCAAGCACTAAAACGAAACAAATCATCCCAACTAGCGCTAGGCCGGACAGGAAAAACACCAAAAACAAACTAGAGCGGACATTACCTTGCAAATTAACAACATTGCGATCGGCGTCAATGCTAATCACTTGGTAGGCGCGATCGCCAAAATACTGCTTCAACTGGCCTAGGAGCCATTCATTCGATTGCACCGATGAAAGGCGGACCTCTTGAGTACGATCCTTCACCGACGCTCGAATGAAGAAGAGCAAGCCCACCACAAGAAGCAAGGTCAGCAGCAACGTCGAACCAACAACAGAGTCACCCATGAACGCCAGTAAACCTAAACTGAATTCACTGTAGTTTACTCTTTTGCGGGATACACTTTGCCACTCAAGATCACTTCGAGGGTGTGAC